>NZ_KV815049.1:34825-68709 GCF_001814145.1 Prevotella sp. HMSC073D09
CATCAACTCATCAACTCATCAACTCATCAACTCAAAAAACCATCAACTCACAAACTCATCAACTCAAAAACCCATCAACTTACAAACTAATCAACTTAGAATCTTAAAATCTTATTTTTTATTTTACAATCTCTTTCTAATTTCAACGTTGTTCTAGCGAAAAAATAGGCTCAAAAGTAGTTAAATTGATACCATTTCGAGTCTTTCACCCCTCTTACCCTGTCCGTTTTTAAGAACAGAACCTGCATTTTGCACCATTTTGCCTTTCTAGTTTGGGTGGCAACCCGTGATTTTTCAGGTCCAATTACGCCCTTTTAACCCCTAAAATCCCACTTTTCAACGGCAATTTTGCCCTTTTCAGTCATGTTTTTCATGGGTCTAAAAGGTTTTATTTATACCATTGCAGTGTATATTTATGCTTTTCGCCTTGCATTTAGTGCCGTTTCGCACCGCGTTTAGCACCATTTCACCTTGCGTTTTGCACCATTTCACCTTGTATTTTGCACCAAAACGCACTGCGTTTTGCACCATATTGCACCGCGTTTTGCACCAAAATGCACCGCGTTTTGCACCAAAATGCACCGCACTTTGCACCAAATAGCAAAAAAAACGGCTCAAATGGCAGGCCTTTGAAATAAATATTCATTTTACTGCATTCACGGATCAGTCCCTTTCTTCATCAAAAACAACCTTCGCGAGAATCGTTTTTTGGGGGCAAGGTGAACGATTGGTCGATAAAAAGGGCACTTATTATGTTAAAAATCATGCTGAAAATAAGACAAAACAACTTTATGCACACGCGCGGTCAACAGCACGGAAAAAGCGTGCCCTTACTACTGCCAGCATCAACAGCCCCGAAATAACGACTACAATAAACACGTAATCAACCAACAATGCAACAAAAACGCCTTAATTAATCTTTTTTAATCTTCAATTTATATTACATTAAGAATTATTTTTGTAACTTTACAGCGGTAAAACAGTTGACAGGGGCGTACCCTCAAAACCTTCCGAGGCCTTTGCGCAAGCAAAAACATAAGGCAGACGGCAGGCCATAGGCAGGAAAGGCCCCATACTGCATCTACAAAGTGCCAAGCGAAGGCACAACACAAGCCGATGCCGAAAGCCTACAAGCAACAGCGCACGGCCAACGAAAACCACTTGCACACCTATCAGGCGTTACCTGAACGGCACAATATTATATATTTTATATGTGCGAGAAAAGGATAAAGAGAATAAAAAACGTACAAAATAAAACCATGAAAAAGCTCAAGCCCATAACAACATGCGCAATATTGGTCGCATCTGCCGCCAAAGGCTACTCGCGTGTGCCTTGCTCCATCCTCAACAAGGGTTAGGTTGTCGCCGGAAAGAGCGATGAAATGGGACTATTTTAAGCCTCTCATAAATTCGCAGCAACAGAAAGCACTACCACTGCATCGCTAAACACACCTAAGCAAATACTACAAGGACAATGAAAGCAGCAGTGAAACAAAAGATATAACCACAAAAAAATAAAATACCATGAACATCAAATACGCTTTAAGTCTATTGCTTATAGCCATAATAGGCGCAAGCACAAAAGTAGCGGCACAGCTGCCCACACCCACACTCATACCAGAGAAGGAAACCTGCATCATACGCGGACAGATAACGTCGTTGGTGGCAGCAGGCGCCAAAGCAAAAGTAAAGAATGTGTCGCTATGCGTAGACTATGGCGACGGCAACCTGGTGCAAGTGGCCTCAACTGTCACCAATAAAGGCCGTTTCCGCTTTAATCGCGACATAACGCCCACACATCCGTCCATGCTCTATTACATAACGGGGCTTGGAAAGGAAGGCATACCCTTTTGGGTGGAGCCTGGCGAAGTGAACATCGTAGTGCCAACAGCCAGTCAGGGTGCCAATGCCAAGGTGTCGGGACCAACAACCAACACGCTATACAAAGCATATTTTGCTCTTGCGAATCAGCGCGACCGCGATTATAACGACTCGGTGGCAGCTCTGCAACGCAGCAAGGGAAACGACTTTATGGCAACTAATGCGGGCAGAGATGCACGACAGGCCTTGCGGGCAGCAGTTGAAAAGCAATGGACCGCCAACCGCAAGCAATTTGTGCTGGAACATAAGGACCTGCCACTGGCGCCGCTGCTTGTACAACGCGACTTGCTGCCGATACTTGATAAGGAAAGCATAGACCAATTGATGCAAGCCTTTTCGCCCAAGCTGGGCAAGCATCCCTATACGCGTTCGCTAAGCAATAACATTAAGGCGCTGAACTTGGGCCAAGGAAAAGAAGTGCCCGACATACGCCTGCCGCTAGAAGATGGGCATGCGATACAACTCTACGACTTGCGCGGCAAACATGTGCTGCTAACGTTCTGGGCATCGTGGGCTCCGGGTTGCCTTGACGAGATGCAAAACATTAAACGCATATACGACGAAACGCGTAACGCCGCCGATAAGTTTGTTATGGTGAACCTTTCTATCGACAAGGACAAGGAGACATGGAAACGTTCTGTTAAATCCTTGGGCATTAACCGCGACGGATGGCTGCAAGCCTACGACTCGCAAAACGAGGTGTCGCCTGCTGCCAAGTTGTTCGGCATCCGCGACATACCTAAGTGCATCCTTATTTCGCCCGACGGCAAGGCTATTTCGTTCACGCTGATGGGTATTGAGCTGTTTGCAAGGGTAAAACAAATTCTGGCTGGCGACTTGTACTACCTGCGAGATGAGAATGCAGAAGTAGGGAAATAAGGGGAGTGGAACCAGTCGGACTAGTCAGACCAGTCGGACAGGTCAGACAAGTCCGACTTGTCCGACATCCCCGTTCATCCCCCATCATCATCCCCCATTCTCTTTCCTCCACTTCAACCTCGCTTTTGTCATTTGTTCCCTTACTCCACCATTCTGTAAAAACTGCTTTTGTTGCTTGTCAATCAAATGTCGGAGCATATAAGTTGCTTGGTTGATAAGTGTTATACAGAGGTTAGCCAACTCCTCATCAGTCAACTTTGGCAGAAGTTTAGTGTACTCATGCCCGATGCGGTCACTGCTTGCATAGTGCCTCATCCGTTCAAATCGCGGATGTTCAGGTGTCCATAGCACCTTTCCCCGCACGCGGAGGTAGTCTTCATAATCAACAAGCAGTTCCTCTAAGCTAGCCTTTGCCACATTAGTTAGCTTTATTTCTGTTTCTGCCGAAGTAGTTGCGGCTTCACTTCCTTCGGCAATATTCTGCTTGCCCGACCGCGCAGCCTGAACCATTTGGTCGGTTGTGCGGTCGCGCGAGTTGAGAAAATGCGACACGAAATAGTAAGTGGCATCATATATTATGGTTGCCACTTGATAAACTCGAAGTTTACGATAACCTCCTTTTTGCTGCAAAAACGGTTGTGTCATGGCAGTAGAATAGATATAACTAGGCTACGGCAGGCCTTGCTTGTGCTTTGGGAGCCAAAGCACAAGCAAAAAGAACGCCCTACCGCTAACCATTAAGCGCCAATGGGCAGCTTATTTCACGATAAACTTAACCAGCAAACCGCGGTGATCAGTGGGCCATGTGCCGCCTTTGGGCAATAAAATGGGGTCGTCCCATTTATCTTGGGCGGGTTGCGAACGGCATACACAGACGTTTGGGCCAAATATCTGGGCCTTGTCCACTTCCATACCACGCCCTTTATAATATATAAGGTCTATGCGTTCGCGTTCGTCGGCCTTTGGCGCCCAAGTAAGTTTCGAAATCTCTGCCGCGATGTTAAAACACGGGTAGGTAAAGCCGGGATGCGTTACGGGATTGGGGTATAACACGCGGTAACTATCCTTAAAGCCCGCGCGTTGTAGCATCGTCGACACGGTCCAAGGTATGGCCATCCCGTTGTGATCGTATAGATTGGCCGTGGCATGTATCCAATCAAGGTGTGAAGGCTCGTTGAAATCGCCGCCAAATACCACGCAACGCCCAGCTGCAATGTCGTGGCCAGCCTCGTTAAGGAAAATCTGTACGGCGTTGTCGCGCCACGACAAGTCGTTCAGGCGCAACACCTCGTCGATGCTTTCGGGCTTAGTTGTTTCTTTAAACGTATTGCCGTCATAGCCACGAACGTTGTAATAGGCGCAATCCAAATAGTCAAGGTGACCTGTGTACACGGCCACCTCAACGCCTTGAACCTTTGCCACTAGCTTATATATACTGCCGTGGTCGCGGTTTTCGGGGAAGATGGGTCGCCAATCGATAATGGGGTGCTTGCTAAGCAGCCCCGAATCCTTACTACGGAAAGAATAATAGGTTAGCCCTTTTTCTTTCAATGCCTGACAAAGACGGTGGGTAAAGTCAACGTCGTTGTAGTTGCGCACCTCGCTAAGCGTAACGAAGTCGGGCTGCAAGTTTTGCAATTCGCCGACAATGGCCTCGAAACCGCCAGGTATTAGCGTTCCTTCTTGCCAAATGTTCCATTGCAGAACAGTGAACTGAACTGCCCGCTTTGCTGCGCCTTGCGCATTTTTTTGTGCTGTTGCCGTGCAGACAAAGGCGGCCAACAGCATGATAATAACTAGTTTTTTCATTGCATTATGTAATTAATGTTGAGTTGCCATTTCGCCACACACCACTCTTCTCTCCCTTTGGAGAGGGGTTGCGGTTGAGGTTTTATTCATTTTGTTCTTGGTCTACATGTTTGCTTTCAAGTCGCGGTGGCTGTTCAAGCACCCATCCTTCATTATAGTTTTGGTTGTTGGGCAAGCTGGCATCCCCCACTCCGCGCTCCATTAACGTTTGCAACTGGGGCAAAAAATGGGTGTAAACCTGCCGTGGGTAGGCCCTATTCGCATGACAAACTGCCGCAGCCATGCCCACCACCTCGCCCATCATGCCCGTTGTTCGCATAACGCGCACCGAGCCAAGAGCCACGTGTGTAACGCTGATGTTGCGCCCGGCCATGAACAAGTTGCTAATATTACGCGAGTAAAGACAGCGGTAAGGCACGGCGTAAGGATAGATAACGCGCTGCCGCGATATGGCTTTGAAAGGGCCTGTGGCGAAGTTTCGGGCGTTCAGCGTATCGGGATAGTGCAGGTCAATGCTCCAAGTGGTGGTGAAGGTAGCATCTTCGTGGGGCATGTTCTTCACGATGTCTTGTTCGCTCAGCACGTAATCGCCCAACAATCGGCGCGACTCGCGCTTGCCTGCCACGTATGCCAGCCAATCCAGTTGCTGCCGTTCGTAGTGTCGGCGGTCTTTACTACGGTTCTTAAGAAAGCTCCAATTAGCGTAAACCACCAACATACCATAGTCGCGTACACGTTCCAAATTATCTACAATGCGACTGTTCAGTCCCGTTTCCCATGTCCATTCGCCCCTCAAACGTTTTTCGGCCGTCTGCTCGTTAAAGCTAATGCCGTATTCAAAGAGGGGGAACGATGTTGGTTTGTCTTTCTTCTTGGCATACCATTGCATAGAAACTCCCATAGTCATATCGTCTGCCTGCTGCGGTGCAAGCTCTTCTCCAAAGGCCGATTGCGGTTCGCGACCGATGGAATACATCGCCCCTGCCAGCACGCCAAGCGTGGCATCGCCGGTGCAATCGGCAAAAAGCGGAGCCTCGAAACACAGTTCTTCGCCCGTAAGTACGTTCATCGCAATGACAGAAACAATGGCATTGTCGCGGTTAATCAGGACGTTGCCTTTGGATTTTCCTGTTTCGTTTGCTGCCAACGACTGGCTCTCTAGCCCTTTTTGGGGGCTACTTGCAGTTACATTTAGGTCTGAATCAGAGGCGGAAGATGCTTTGGGGATAGCCCCATGCGGTATTGCCGATGGTTGTAAAGCAGGCAAAAGCTTGGTCATGGGTATGTGTTGACCCTGCATTTGGACACCGCAGACGTGATGATTGAGGAAAAGCGAGACGTTAGGTTCGCCCTTTACGAAGTTCAACTTGCGGTCGTCGCCATAGTTCTCGGCAGGCATGGCGTTTCCTTCTTGCGTGGGAGCGAACTCTTTTTGCAGGTCGCCCAAGCGCCGATACTTGCCTGTGTTGATGCGCCCACCAAGATGTACGCGCACTTCCGAGCTGTTATTGCCGCCCAACACGGGACGATTTTGTACCAAAGCTACCTTCAAGCCCAGTCTTGCGGCAGCCACGGCAGCACTCATTCCAGCCACTCCGCCACCCACAACAACGAGGTCGAATACTCCTGCCGAGCGCACGTGTTGGCCTCTTCGCAACATCTTGTCGCGGTATCTTTTTAGTGCTTCGTAGCCTTCGGGCGGCGAAACGGGCGATGTGCTAAGACAAATGGCATCGCACCGACCATCAAAGCCCGTAAGATCGCATAGTGCCAGCGTTGCCATTCCACGTTTAAGGTTCACCGTACCAGCCTTTTGCCATTGCCATCGGTCGCCTGTTTGACCTACGATTACAGGCAGACGTTTGCCGTTGATGGCCACTTTAAACCCACCAGGACCCGTTGAAGGGTGCCACGGCGCAGTCCAATTGTAGGTTCGAACATACACGTTATAGGTTGCCGCGGTATCTATTCGCACGTTTGTTTGCGCGTCTTTAACGGGCGTTCCCAGTCCGTGGGCGATGAGATAAGGCGAGCCCATCCCCTCAATCATTTGTTGATCTACCAGCCATCCGCCCTTTTGTTCAAAGCTTTCGGCCTCAATCCAAATGTTAGCGGCTGCAAGGGGCTTGGCCAACCACGCTGCGATGAGCAGTGCAAGGGCAAGAAAAGGTGTCGTTCTCATGCTTGAAGAGTTTATGATGTGGTGAGCTTGTGAGTTTATGAAGTGGTAAGTTGATGAGGTTTTGAGTTCATGGGGTGGTGCGATTATGCGGTTATGAGGTGGTAAGTTGGTGAGGTTTTAAGTTCGTGAGATGGTAAGTTGATGAGCCTTTTAAGGTGGTAAGTTCATGAAACCATTAGTTTTTCAAGTGGTGAAAAGTCTAATTTATTAGTTTGTTAGCTGGAAAGCAAACAGGCAAACTACTTCTCTCGCCAGCCTTAAACCCTATCAACTCGCGAACCCATCAGTTCAAAAGACCATCAGCTCATAACCTCATAACCTCATCAGCCCATAAATTCACGAAGTTATAATCTCAAAAAATCATGAATTCACCAACACGAAAGGCTCACAACTAATGAGCCAACGGGCCAATAATCTTACCAACTTTTCAACTCACCATCTCATGAACTCATGAACTTAGAAACTCAAAAGCCCATAAACTCATAACCTAGATAACCACGGCCGTCCCGCTAACAGCCACCATGAGCATGGAGCCGTTCTGGCCAATGGTTTCATAATCGATGTCTACACCTACAATCGCGTTGGCGCCCATTTCTTGTGCACGCTGTTGCATTTCGGCCAGTGCAGTGTCTTTGGCCTCACGTAAAACGCGCTCGTACGAGCCGCTCCGTCCGCCGATAATGTCGCGGATACCAGCCATGAAGTCTTTAAAAAGGTTGGCGCCGATAATGGTTTCGCCAGTCACTACGCCCTTATACGCTTGTATGGGGCGACCTTCGATAGTGGGGGTTGTGCTTATTAACATACTTCTTATATATAATAATGTGTTCGTTGCGACACTCACAAGCATGCTTGGGCGCGATTTCATGCTTTCGGTTTGCCTGCTTGTTACCTCACGACAGAGGTGATAGGCAAAGTCTTGTTTTTAGTTATCGTGTACAAAGATAAGGATATTTTTCGAGTTAAGGGCAAGTAAGTGCGTGAAATAGTGGACAGGTGGACGAGTTAACAGGTTGACTAGCGTACAAGTTAACGAGTGAAAAAGTGGACGAGTGAACAAGTGGATAGCCGGACGAGCGAACAAGTGGACGAATGGACAAGTAGACGTGAGGACGGGTTGACGGGCTTACAAGCCACCGAGCTAACAGGCTAAGACGTTGGCGGGGTGTGCAACTAACAAGGATTTCTGCCATCCACTTCAAAAGCTGTGGGTTTTGTTCCATCGCCACCTAGCCCTCGTAAGAGGTTTCGAACCCACAGTTTTGTCAGTTTGTCATACGCGCATGCCGTTTTGTCACACCGCTTGCATTGGTACAGAACTTGTATATAATTAGGTGAAAGCCAAGGCGAAAGCCGAGGCAAAGAAATGAACAATAAACAAAAAACAACTTATAAATATAGGAGATATGATTATGTTACCAGTAATGAAAAGGAATTCTTGGTTGCCCGAAGTGTTCGACGACTTTTTGAACAGCAACCTTATGCCACGCGCTAACGCCACGGCTCCTGCCATCAACGTATTGGAGAACGACAAACAATATACCGTTGAGCTTGCCGCTCCTGGATTGAAGAAGGACGATTTCAGCGTAAACGTGAACGAGGACGGCAACCTCTCCATCAAGATGGAGCAAAAACGCGAATCAACCGACCAGAACGAAAAGACCCATTACTTGCGCCGCGAGTTCAGCTACTCGAAGTATGAGCAGACCCTGCTCTTGCCCGAAGACGTAAACCGCGAGGCTATCGCTGCCCGTGTGAACGATGGTGTGTTGACGGTTGACCTACCCAAGGTGCAGAAAGAAGAGCAAAAGCTGTTCCGTTCGATACAAATCGACTAAGGCTGCGCCTCGGCATCAAGCGTTTTCGCTAGCCAATGGTTAACAAGTAAAAGGGCATGGTGCTTTGTTAAACTGCAAACCCATGCCCTCGTTAACTCAAAGCTTTGTTAACTCGCAAAACCCGTCAACACGTTAAGGAGCAAAATTATTACGCCACTTAACCCGCGGATACGTACACTTGTTAACAAACGTCCCCATGGCGAACCCGTTTACGTTTCGACATGTTAACTTGCGAACTCGTTAACTTGTCGACAAAAAACAGAACACTCATAATTTTAGTTTGATTGATATTTAGTTTTTATTTGGTAGATTTAGTTTTCCACAGGTCCGACGACAGCGATGCCGTTGGACCTTTTTCTATGCAAAACACGTAGAACAGACCAGCAAAGTTGCCATACAGACAAGCCGACATAACGGCAAGGAACGCATTTTGGTAGAGAAATAAGCCCAATTTGTAAAGAAGTTTTCAGCTAATTTAAAAAAGTCCAACTAAAATTTGGTACTTTCAGTTATAATGTGTATTTTTGTAAATAGAATTATAAACTTCATATTTGGCGTTACACCGCGCACCATTTTCTCACTTCTTCTATCCTAAGGCAAGCTGAGGAATGGCTGCAAAAATGGTTAATTGCCCATTCATAAAAATCTTTTTCACTACAAGAAACGTCCCGTATATTGCGTGAGCAACATACGGGACAATGTTTATTGGGGAGCGTTGAGTTGGTGGTGGTCTCATAACAAACAGCCCGTTTGGGATGGTCACCAACCTGCAAGAACAGACATGCAAGAACAAGTTCCGGTGTCAACAACGCTATCAGAACATGCCCAAGAAACGCCCTTCGGCATTTGCACCTTGCCCACAAGGGTGCAATTAGTTATCAAATTCTTGCGTGTTTAGGCTGTAAAGCCTTAAAACCACTCAACAACTTGGTTGATTATATGCTCACTACAATCTCGTTTATGTATCTAAGGAGCATTGTCAGTCCTCCAACACCCATCATCAGCGCTGCTGTTTTCTTATACCATTTCTTCACAACTTCCCTCCTTTGTGGGGCAATAGCGCGTTTAACTACGAACCACAACAAATACATCAGCATGCCAATCTTAGTGAAAAGCATGCAATAAAAGCCATACTGGCAACTAGAAATATTTACACATAGCGCACAGAGAAACATCTCTTCTGGCTCGAGATCAAAATATTTAAGCGTACTGTCAAAACTGTTACTCATCATTTTCGGTCTTTTGAGGTTTCCTATTTTAGAGAGGTCAGCCTAATTTCTTCCTTTCTTGTCAGGACTGGGCACACAACACTGATTTTCATTTGGCGTAACGTGGCAAGCCAGGCAGCACTCTTGCACGCATGGATAGAACACGCGATGTCTCCAGCACTCATTAAAGTCCGCAGTCTATTGGCAATTGTTCACACTATCCAACAAGCCCCTTTCAGATGCGTAGCATGCAAAACAGAACGCCAAGCGCCGCTCGTGTTGCACTGTGTCGTTCTACATCTAAAAACGAAGTCACTTTTTGCGGCATACCGTTTTGAGTAAGAACAAAAAGAATTAAGCCTGTTTTTAGGTTTTTACTTTGAGAATATACTTTTCCATATAAGAAAGTTTTAAATTGTTAGGTTCTGCAAATATACGCATTTAAAATAATACAAACAAGAAATTGTCGACCTTTTGAGCGTGCTATTTTATCTCTCTGAACACTCTCGTAGGTTTGTAGTGAAACAGAGTTGAATTTAGACAACTTAGTTGAAGTCTTGATAAAAATGGCGGCAACACAATCACATTGAAAGTTCGTTCGCCTTTAGCCAGCTACAACTTTGCGTTAATTGGGCTGCGGAATGCTGCTCCGTAGAAATAATTATCAGCAGGTTACCTTGCCGACAAGGTTGGAAAGCGCATGTCAAAGCAAGCTTTGTCTGACTATAACAGGAGAAGGAACAGACATGCTAACAAACTGACAAGTAGACAAGAAGATAGGTCGAGAAGGCACAGGCTGACGAGGCTTTCAGGCTAACAAGTTGACGGGTTGGCATGCTAACAAGTGGACTAGTAGGCCTATTGCCCCAACACAACTTGCCTATTGGAATGGTGTTGACTCACCATATCACTAGCAAGAAAGGCGCAATTCCTATCCCAAGCCCACAAAAAAACAAGCCCTTCATGCAGCCTAACCCCTCCTCAAGCCACCGCTTATCTCAACGCTTGCCACCACAATATTGCCCAATGAAACAGACATTGCCAAAGCCATCGGAGATATAATAAAGGAAAGGGCGATTGGCGGTGAAGTGAAATTTAGTGGGTTTATCGCAAGCAGACAGCGTGGCTACTTGCATAAAGCTACCCGAAACAGCACTTGTCCCCTCTTCGTCTAGCTTAAATTCCGTCTGTTGAACCACGTCGTCCAACTTCAATGGCTTTATACTCATACCGCTAAGATTGGCCTGTTGCGAGAACGCTTGTTTGATGCCAACCTTCGAAAGGAACGGCTTGAGGGCGACAGAAGTTTTTAGCGTGATGCGTGGGATATGCACATAGAACTCGTTGTAATCGTGCAAACCTTTTTCTATCATGCCAAACATCTGCACATTAAGGCTTTTAAGTAAGTCTGCAACAGAAAACCCTTTGTTAGGAAGAACCATTGTGATATGGAATTGGCCTTTGTAAGGCATACGTAAGGCAGAATACGTATTGTTGCTCATGCCCTTAAAGGTGTTCTCCCTATCGTATCCGCTCATCATCCACACACTGTCAATCCGCCCATCTGCGCAGTAAAATGGGGCTTTCTTGGTGAACTCTGGCTCAAAAGGTTCTGCCCAACGAGCCCGAAACACAATGGCATTGACCAAACACACCTGCACATTGGGCGACAACTTCAAGGGTATTTGCTTAATTTGCCCTTCCGTTTGCTCATCAATCCATCTGCTTATACTTCGCTCTAAGTTATCTGTATGAAAGGCCGAGATGGTTTCGGCAAAGTAATTGTGTGCAAGTACATTCTTAAAAGAGGGTTTTACGGCATCTGTTCCCATAACAGCCAAAAGGTTGGCCGTATGCATATAGTCGCGCGTTTGTTCCAATTCCGTTTTAATTTGTTTGCGTTGTGCGATGATGAAAGTACGATTTAGCTCATTCATTCGCTGCAAATCGCCTTCCCCATAGCCCAAGGCCTTACAAATTTCTGTTAGCGTTTCGCCATCGGTTCCGTTGTTTAGCATGTTCAAACTGTAAACAACGCCCATTGGCGAAATAACCATACTACTATCAGGATGGGCCTGTACCATTGCTTGGAATAGGCGAAGACCAAATTGGTTGCTACCTGTTACCAGCTGTTTCTCTGCGCCATTCAATTTAAAATCCACTTCGGTTACTTCGGCAACATCTTTCAAACGTTCGTGACGAGGTGCGGCACAGGCCACGCATAGTGCCAGTAGGCATGTGAATAAGGTTGTTTTCATGATGGTTTGATATTTAAATTGTTAATTGTTTTAATTGCAAAGGAAGCGACGAAGGGTCGCACACGCCACCATTTATCTCAACGTTTGCCACCACAATATTGCCCGATGAAACAGACATTGCCAAAGCCATCGGAGATATAATAAAGGAAAGGGCGATTGCCGGTGAAGTGAAGTTCGCGTGGCTGAACTAGTTCTCTTAGCGCGGCATACTCAACGGCGGTAGACGATATGGCAGTTGTTCCACATTCGTCTAGGCTAAATTGGGTTTGTTGCACGATGTCGTTTACCCGCAAAGCCTCTGAACTCATTTTGCTTAAATCTGCTGTTTGCGAGAATGCTTGCTTGATGCCAATTTGCGCAAGCAAGGCTTTAAGGGCAATAGAAGTGTTTAAGCGCATGCGTGGAATACGTACATAAACATCATCGAATGTCACTAAACTATTGTTTATCTGCTGTAACATGCGAGCATCTAGCTGTTTTACCAAACTCATTAAAGGTCGTCCCTTAATGGGGAGCAACAACGTAATGTAGAATTGTCCTTTGTAAGGCATGCGTAAGGCGGTGAAACGTTCATCGTACCTCCCTTTAAACGTTTTGTCATCAAGATGCCTATACATCATCCACACACTGTCTATGCGCCCATTTTCGCCATAAAAGGGGGCTTTACAGGTAGATTCCTCATCAAATTTTTGTGCCCATCCGCCTCGAAACACAATGGTGTTGACAAGGCAAGCCTGCGCATCGGCCGATAGTTTCAAGGGCAATTGCTTTGCCATTCCTTCTGTTTGTTCGGTTATCCATTGGTTAGCCTGCTGTTGAAGTTGATTTACAGAAGTCGCCGAGATGGCATCCGCGAAATAATTGTTTGCCAAGACTTCTTTGAACGACCCCTTAACAACATCTTCCCCAATGGCAGCAAGTAGGTTGGCCGTATGCATATAGTCATCGGTTTGTTCGTCATTTATACGATATTGTTTGCGTTGTGCCACAAGAAAGGTTCGGCAAAGTTCATTGACATGTTGCAAATCGCCTTCCCCATAGCCCAAGGCCTTACAAATTTCTGTTAGCGTTTCGCCATCGGTTCCGTTGTTTAGCATGTTCAAACTGTAAACAACGCCCATTGGCGAAATAACCATACTACTATCGGGATGGGCCTGCGCCATGACCTGGAAGAGACGAATACCAAATTCATTGCTGCCATCTACCAGTTTTCTTTGGCTCTCATCTAGAAAGAAACTCACTTCCGTTTTCTCCGCAACGTCTTTCAAACGCTCGCGACGAGGTGCTGCACAGGCCACGCATAGTGCCAGTAGGCATGTGAATAAGGTTGTTTTCATGATGATATGTCATTTAAGTTGTTAGCTATTTAGGATTAAAGGCAGTGCGGACTTTTAAGGTTGACCGCTTTGGGGAGAAGCTTTTTCTGCTTTCGCCAAGCGCATAGCTGACAATTGCACTTGGCGAAAGGCGAGGTTTGTAAAGGGTCATTGGCGGCTTGGCGCGGTGACTAAACATGCGGTGGGGCGTTGTTTAAGGGACACGACAAGCGGAGTATGCCCTTCGTTTTAGGCCTGTCCGATGGCGTTTAGCCACCCGCAGTCATCCGTTTGTTAAGTTGGAACAGCGACGGCAGCAGCACAAGGAGCGAGCAGAACAAGCCCATGTACATCAGTTTGTTGTCGCCGTGAAACAAGTCGATAAGCTGTCCGTCGTTCATTTCTGGCATCAGCTTGTACATAGTGTAGGCCACCGTGTTGTTAACCCAATGCAAGGCCACCCCAAGCACGATACTGTGGGTGCGACAGTAGAGCCACCCCAATAGCAAGCCCATAACAAAGGCGTTGGCAAACTGGGCCACATTGCCGTGCACGGCACCGAAAAGAAGGGCCGAAACAACGATGGGTATCCAAGGCAAACGATAGTTGAAGTAAGCCATCAGACTGCGCAAGATGGCTCCGCGAAACACCAACTCTTCGGCCACAGGGGCTAAAATGCCCAATGCGAGATAGCCCCAACTGCTGCCCATGATGCTTTCGAAAAGATGTTTAACGTCTTCGCTCATGGTGATATTCAGCTGTTCGTAAATCCATTGCAGGGGAAGGATGGCGCCCAAACCCGCAAGGATGGCCCAAACTAACGCGCCCCACGGCTTTTGTTGAAGGTAATTGCGCGATATGGGCGCCCACTTGCACCACACAAAGAGGGCGATAAGGATGACACTGCTCACTACACTGCTCAGCGTTAGGGCTTTGGCACTGGCTGATGGCGGGTATTTTATCGAGTCGTCGAGGTAGAGTGCCACGAGCGAAACCACAAACTGCACGGCGATGAATGCCACAAGGTAGCCTAGCACGTTGAGAATAAGCCTGTTGTTCTTTTCCATATATTGTGTTTGTTTTAATTTATCAATATTTGTTTATCAGCCGTTTAAATGGCATAAAAGCCTCATCCTTGCCTTGTTTCCTTTTGACAAGGGGCAGACGTAAAGCCCATCACACGTTTTGAACGAGCCTTCTTGCCACCTCTTCATCTTCTCTCATCTTCGCTTTCAGCTGGTCTATCGTGTCGAATTTCACTTCGGCACGAATGCGATCCACGAATGCGATGCGCATGTTTTGGCCGTAGATGTCGGCCGAGAAGTCGAGGATGTTGGTTTCGATGGTTACGCCCTTGCCGTTGAAGGTGGGGCGATTGCCGATATTGGTCATGCCCATCAGTGGGCGTTCGTAGCCTTCAACCTCCACCCATGTGGCGTAAACGCCGTTTTGAGGGAGCAGTTTTTGAGGGCTTTCTAGTAGGAGGTTGGCCGTGGGAAAGCCCATTTTGCGCCCTTCTTGAAAGCCTGGCACCACCTTTCCACCTAGCGAATAGGCATAGCCCAACAGCACATTGGCCTGCCTTACACGCCCTTCGAGCAGATGATTACGTATGGCCGACGAGCTGACATGCACCCCATCGGGTTCAAATTGCGGTGCCTCTACCACCCGGATACCCAGCATTTCACCATATCGACAATAGTCTTCGAAACCTTCTTCGCGGTTATGGCCAAACTTATTGTCGTAGCCGATAACCAGTTGGCCCACGTTGAGCCGTTCTTTCAGCACCCGCTGCATAAACTCGCGCGCCGTAAGTGCGGCCATGTTCTGGTCGAAATTCAGCACCATCACATGGTCGATGCCTGTTTCGCGCAGCAGTTTCTGTTTCTCTTCGGGCGTTGAAAGCAGCTTAGGAACAAACGATGTTTGCACCACTTGGCGCGGATGTGTGCCAAAGGTAACAACCATCGAGGGCATGCCCAGCCCCTGAGCCAACTGCCGAACATGGCTTATCAGGTAGCGATGGCCTAGATGCACGCCATCGAAAAAGCCGATGGTGGCCACGCAAGGAGGGGTGTTGTATGTGTGCATGGCGTTAGGCGGGGTTGGTTGATGGGGCTTTGGGTTTCAGTCTGCGCCACACTTCGCCCACCCACATCACGACAGACGTTGCGCCGATGATAGCCGCCCACTCTGTGAACGACAGCGGAACGGTACGGAACATGCGACCGCCGAAGGTTACAATGAGCCATTGTCCGGCCAAGATGAGCAGCAGAACGAGCAGCAATCCGCGGTCGGCATAAAGACGACGGAAGGTGCTATGGTGCGAATTGAGCACCTTAGCGTTGAACAAGTTCCAGAATTGCAGCATCACAAACGCCGTGAAGAAGATGGTTAGCTGGTGCGTATCAAGCTGCCCGCCGCTTTCGTTGCGGAAGTAAACCAGCAGGGCAAAAAGCATGGCGAAGAACAACAAGCTGCAGAAAATGATGCCACGGGCCATTGACGATGAAATGATGGGTGCGGTTTGCTTGCGCGGACGCTCGCTCATCACTTCGCGCGTGGGCGGCAACGAGGCTAAAGCCATAGCCGCAAAGGTGTCCATAATAAGGTTTACCCAAAGTATCTGCGTAACGGTTAACGGCATTTGGGTGCCGATAATGGCGCCGCCCAGCACCAAAAGCAGGGCGGTGAGGTTTACCACTAGCTGGAAAAAGAGGAAACGGCGTATGTTGTTGTACAGCGAACGACCCCACATCACGGCGCGTTCGATGGAGCGGAAGGAGTCGTCGAGCAGGGTCATGTCCGACGCCTCTTTGGCTACGTTGGTGCCACTGCCTAGCGAAAGCCCCACGTGGGCGTGGTTCAGTGCAGGGGCGTCGTTGGTTCCGTCGCCCGTAACGGCCACCACCTCGCCACGTTGTTGCAGCAGGTTAACCAGTCGTTGCTTGTCGGTGGGCCGCGCACGCGACATCACCCGCAGCACTTTCACCCGTTCGTAGGCGGCCTCATCGCTCAATGCGGCAAAGTCGGGACCAGTTATTTGCGCCTCGATGGGCGTATCTTTGTGCCATATTCCTATCTGTCGGGCAATCTCGATGGCCGTTGCAGCGGTGTCGCCGGTAACCACTTTCACCTCGATGCCTGCGTCAAGGCATTCTTTTACGGCTGCGGGCACATCCTGACGGATAGGGTCGCTGATGGCAGCCACGCCTTGAAGGGTAAGCCCCTGCATGAGATTGGCATCGGCAAAATTTACTTCCACCTCGCCGGGCAATGGCTTATAGGCGAAGGCCAAGGTGCGCATGGCCTTGCTTTGGTAACCTCTCAGCAAGTGGGCAGTGGCGTTTCGCTCCTCGTCTGTTAGCGAACAAAGGCCCATGATGGTTTCGGGTGCGCCTTTTACAAAGAGCAATCGCCGACCGTTTAGGCTGGCAATGGTGGCCATATACTTGCGTTCGGTGGAAAAAGGCAGTTGGTTTTCTACCTTGCCAGCGGCGCGCAGTTCACGATAATTGTGGCCATTGGATGCCAACCACAGCAGCAGGGCAATCTCGGTTGGGTTTCCTATGCCCGATGTAACGTTGTCTTTGGTTTCCAGATGGGCCGTAGTGTTCAGCGCAATGGCATCTGCGAGTGGCGTATCGGGTGCGAGGATGCGCATCTCTGCCACTTGCATCTTGTTCTCGGTAAGCGTTCCTGTCTTGTCGGTACATATCACCGTAACGGCCCCCATCGTTTCGCAAGCGTGCAACTTGCGTACAAGGTTGTTGCTTTTAAGCATTCGGCGCATGTTCAATGCAAGGCTCAACGTTACGGCCATCGGCAATCCTTCGGGCACGGTCATCACCAACAGCGTTACGGCCATCATGAAATAGCGCAGCACAACCTCGGCCATGCGCATGTAGTCTTGGCCTTGCCAAAGGGGGTTGGTAAACACATCGTGGGCCAGGAACACGGCAAAAGCGGTGACAGCCACGGCAGAACCCACCTTACTGATAAGCTTGGCCAAGTGGTCGAGCTGCTGATTGAGGGGCGTTTTCACGGCCGTCAGTTCGGTGGCCTTACGTGCCACCTTGCCAATCTCCGTGCCATCGCCTATGGCTGTTACCCTTGCAAGCCCGCTACCATTCATCACCATCGTAGAGCGTAGCACCACATTAGTGGGGTAAGTGGCCTCTTCTTCGGCCACGTCGGGTGTTGCGTGCTTGTTGATGATGGGCTCGCCGGTGAGCGAAGACTCGTCAATCTGCAAGTCAGACGATTGCAGCAACAGTCCGTCGGCAGGTATTTCGTCGCCCACTTCAATCACCATCAGGTCGCCAGGCACCACGTCTTTGCGCGCCACGGTGGTGGTTTGTCCGTTTCGGCGCACCTTTACGGGCTGCTCTTCGCCCAAGGTTGTGAGCACGTCGAACTTCTTTGCGGCATCTCTTTCAAAGTAAAAGCCGATGGTGGTGGCTAGGATGATGGCCAAGAATATGCCTATGGTTTCGAGGAACTCGCCGTTGATGAACGAGAAAACGAGCGAAACGGCAACGGCCACAAGCAGGATTTGGATGATGGGGTCGCGATACTTGTCTATGTAAAGTGCCCAAAGCGATGCTCGTTTCGGGGGTGTTAGCACGTTGTACCCATGTTGCTCACGGCTTTTGGCAACCTGCTCGTCGGTGAGTCCTTTGTTGTCGAACTTTTCTGATGTGGTTTCTATACTCATTGATACGTCTATATAGTTGTGTATGGGGCACATTTCCCCAAGTATGCAAAGTTACACAAAAGTGTTTGAACTTGATGTTGCCCATCTCTTTTTTACTTCTTTTTTTCTTAATTGTTTGGATATTTGGTGTAAAACAACTACCTTTGCACTTGCAAACATACCCCATGCGGGTGGTTCGGGCTTTTAGCTCAGTTGGTTAGAGCAACAGACTCATAATCTGGAGGTCCTAGGTTCAAGCCCTAGATGGCCCACGAAGAACTCATAAATTAAAGTTGAAGATTTACATTAAATGGAAGAGGAACTGCCGTGAGGCAGCTCCTCTTTTTCGTTGTGGGGCCGGGAAAACAAGTATGAGCGGGCAAAGTGGGCTACGATTATGTACCTTTGAGAGGCGGCATAAGGTTAGACGAGGAGCAATGTTAGAAACCGTAACAAGTGCATTAAACCGTAATCGGTCTGACGAACTGATTACGGTCTAAATTTCAAATCATTGAGAGGAGTTGATTATCTTTGTGTAGTAAAACCAAGATAAACGCCCCATTCACGTACAATATACCGAACTAAGATACAATAAAAACAGCAATTCCGCCCCATCCATCTGTGGCAAAACGTGGTTATGCCTTGAAAAAGGAATGAACTGATAAACTTGTTAAAAAGGGATGACGGAGTTAAAGAGTTAAGCCAAATGACTTGTACGGAGTGGACGACAATCCCTGTCAACTCGCAAACGCACAAACTTCCCCAACTCGCAAACTCGCAAACTCCTAAACTCACGAACCAACACGCTCGTCAACTTGAATTCTTACCAACTTGTTAACTTGAATTCTTGCCAACTCGTTAACCTATCAACTCGTTAACTCGTCAACTTGAGTCCATGTCAACTCGTTAACTTGTCAACTTGTTAGCCTATAACCATGTCAACTTTTCAGCATAATTTTTAACACAAAAAGTGCCATTTTTGCGCACCAATGGTCCACCCTGCCGCAAAAAATCGATTCTCGCGAAGGTTAGTTTTGCTAAGAGGGGTTAACCTGTGAATGCGACAAAATGAATTTTTATTTAAAGAAACCATCATTTGCACCAGTTTTTGGGCTATTTGCTGCTAAATGCAGTGCAATATACCGCTAAACGCAGTGCGTTTTGGTGCAAAATGCAAGGTAAAATGGTGCAAAATGCAGGGTGTTTTGCTGTAAAATGCAGGGTAAAATGCTGCTAAATACAAGCAGAAAAGTATAAACATCCACTGTAAAAGTATAAATATAACCTTTTAGAGCCATTACAAACATGACTAAAAAGGGCAAAATGATCATTAAAAAGGGGTGTTTTGGGGGCTAAAAGCGAGTTTTTGGACTTGGAAAATGATGGACTTGCGACCAAACTAGAAAGGCAAAATGGTGCAAAATGCAGGTCCTGTTCTTAAAAACAGACAGAACAAGAGGATGGGAAGGATGGAAATAGTGGCAATTTACCTACTTTTTGGCCTATATTTCCGCTAGAACGGAGTAAAATTTGGAGTGACATTGTAAAACAAAAAGCAACAATTTAAGTTTTTGAGTTGGGGAGTTGGTGAGGTTGTTGGTTTGTAAGTTGATGAGTTTGCAAGTTTTTGGATTGATAAGTTGATAAGGTTGTGAGTTTGCGAGTTTGTAAGTTGAGGAGTTAGTAAGTTTTTAGTTGATAAGTTTCTGAGGGTGTGAATTGGCGAATATATAAGTTAAGGGGTTGGTAAATTGATGGGGTGATGTACTCGGAAGTTGTCGGGTGTTCGTGAGTTTATCAGCCAGCAAGTTGATTTGTGCTGTACTTCGTATGCGAGCGGAGTGTTTATCCTGTGTTGGCATCACAAAGAAAACAAAACCCTCTCAATTTATAGAAACATTAAAAGCCAAGACGGATTCATGGTTTGAATAACGTTTGTATAGCCGTTGAATGGCCTTTTACGCTCCCCCATTGTTTGTCGTTTCAAAACAATTTCCATATAAGCCGAGCCGAAAAATTGGCTGTTAGTTTCTATTTCAGCACTAAACAAGCGTCATCTTTCGTGAAATAATATTGCTAAGCAGCCTTTATCTTAGCATTATTTGTTACTTTTGCAGCTATAAGGTGGGTTGAAGTATAACATTAGCTATTCAGAAGTAGCCCATATAATCTCCTTCTGAACGCACGCTCTATCACATGAATATTATGAACAGATATTAGGCCTGTAAACAGATTAGTCAATCTGTTTACAGGCCTTAAACTATTATCTTATTCAATAATCCTCCTCCAAAATCATGCAGCCTGCTTCTTTTGGATGATCCAACACCATGTTCGCGGCGGGTTCTTTACGTATTTTCCACACAATCAGGATGTCACCCGCGGCAGCAGAAACGAATAAGACACCCCATCCAAGCAACAAGATACTTTTAAAAGGATAAGCTAATACCAAGGGGATGATGCCTAGAAGCACGAGAGGCATTAAGGCACCGATGCAATATTGGCGAACCGTTAAGGGCTCGGAGCAATGGCAATAGGGGGTGAGCATCTCCCAAAATACACCGAACCGAATGCTCTTAAATCCCTTTTTGGCAAAATATGCCCACGTTAGGCCGTGTATCAGCTCGTGCACTACTATGCCTGCCATAAGTGCAACGAACACGCTCAAGAACGTTAAAAGGGAGTTGTGCATGGAAAGAAACTGTATGTAGAAGTCTTCAAATGTAGGAAAACCCCACACAAAATACCAGACAGACGAGCTTAACAGCAATACGGCAAAACAGAAGATTGCCGCAAAGATGTTGGCCCAAACGAGGCTTATAGTCATTTTCCGTTGTTTCATATTGTTCTGTTAATGGGGAATTAAAATGGTATTGTGTTGACTGTATGCCAATAAGCTAAATGCAAAAGTAACGAATATCTTTGTAAAAAGCGTGGCTATACATGCCTAAGCTTCTCACTTTTTCTCAATACGCCACCTTTGATCACCCACAAAAAGTAAAGGCCGCAGCACCTTTTGGGTATCTGCGGCCGTTGACCTTACGTTAGTATAATGAAAAATTTGAGAGAAAGAAGCTTCACAGCTTCGATGTTGTTTTACTAAACATTGTTATTGAGAAAGCATAGAAAAATTTCTTATTTAATGATGTTGAGCGAGGCGGCGGGTTCGCCCGACTTCTTCAAGGTGTCGATAACGGCCGAGTCGCCCAGGGCAACAGACGCCCCTTTCTCCACCTTATTATATCCTGCCATGCCAACGGGCGAAGTGGGTTTCGTTTGGAAAGACTCTTGCGCGGCATTGCCCAACGTGAGGAAGATGGCCACAACAGCGGCAGCTTTGAACAGCGGCATAAGGCGTTGGGTAAGCGTAATGGTACGCGCCTTCACCTTAACAGGCTCTTCCTCGTGGATTATGGCCAACAGCTTGCTGTCGAAATCGGCACCCAGATGTTTCGCCTTGCCCTCCATTTGCTGGTAGGCGAAGAGCGGTTGGTATTGGCGCAACTCCGCAGGAACGTCTTTCTGACTGAAAAACGCACGCAGGATACCTTCTTCTTCTAATGAAGTTTC
Organism: Prevotella sp. HMSC073D09; assembly: GCF_001814145.1. Classification (NCBI taxonomy): domain Bacteria; kingdom Pseudomonadati; phylum Bacteroidota; class Bacteroidia; order Bacteroidales; family Prevotellaceae; genus Prevotella; species Prevotella sp. HMSC073D09. Next base: position 56,460 of record NZ_KV815049.1, read on the forward strand.
GCAGTTCCAATAGCGTTCCAATAGCTGGTTGATATATTTATAATCCATAATCATCTGCATTTTTGAACTTTTGTTTTATCGCTTGCCTTGCCCTGAAGATGTTTATCTTAACCTGTTCTTCGGTCACTTCCATTATCTGGGCAATCTCGCGATAGCTTTTCCCTTCGAACTCTCGGAGCTGCATGCTCGTCTTTTGTTTCTCGGGTAAGGCATTGATGATGTCTCTTACAAGCTTTACGCGGTCGTTATGCAACATTTCCTCGTAAGGATTTGCCGTTAGGTCGGGCCTGTCGGCATGTGCATCTTCAATCGAGGGGTTGTTATGTCCTTTCCGTTTGATGCTGTCTAGTGCCAGATTTCTGCAAACCGTCAGGCTGAATGCCTCGATAGAGTCTAGTTCGTCCCAGCGTTCCCGTCGGTTCCAAACCTTGATGAGCGTGTCTTGCACAATGTCTTCGGCATCGCGAGCATTAAGCGTAATGCGCAACGCCAACCTGTATAGTTTGTCCTTTAAGGGCAGAATGTCATTGCGAAAGCTTATTTTGTTCATCTCTGTCTCTGTAATAAATGACGATTGGGCGCAAAGGATGTTACGAACGTTAGCATATTTTAACCAAAAGAAGAGGTTGTTTGTTGTGCCGCCAGCCACCAACTCGCCGCATATCAACAACAGACACACACGGCATAAGCAGCCTGGAACAACAGCACAAGGTTGATGGAGCTGCACTGCCAGCCGTTTGGAACCATGCCCCAAGAAAACTAGTAGTGTAGCGATACAATAGAAAGCCCATCCCGAAAGCCAACAAACAGCATTTTTGTTGGGTACGGAATGGGCTGTGATAAGGTTCTATTCGAAATAATACAAGAAGGTGGCGATGCCTTCGAGTGCAGGCTTGCGTTGTCCTTCTATTTCAATCTTAAACTCGATTTCGGTTTTGCAGATGCCGCGAATGTTGCTGATGGCATGCAGTTTAGTGGCCAGTCGCACACGACTTCCCGTCACCACGGCCTGTCCAAAGCGCATCTTGTCCATGCCATAGTTCACCAACATCTTGATATTGTTCACCTCAATAATCTGTTCCCACAAGTGGGGCAGCAGCGAAAGTGTTAGGTATCCGTGTGCAATGGTGCTCTTAAACTGGCTTTCTTGCTTGGCGCGCTCCACGTCAACGTGTATCCATTGATGGTCTAGTGTGGCATCGGCAAAGAGGTTAATGCGCTCTTGGTCTATTTCCAGCCACGGCGAAACGCCCAGCTCTTCGCCCAAATGGGCGGCAAACTCTTCGTAAGAGTTAACAACTAATTTGCTCATTGTGATATGTTAATGATGATGTGATACTAATTTTTTGTGGCCGCTAAGCCGTAAACAACGGCGAAATTACGCAAAAGAATTGAGGAAAACAAATGTTATTTTATTTTGGGTGCCGTCGGAAGCCATTTTACCAAAAGCTTATAAGCCAAATGAAGGTCATCGTATATTTTTAGAAGTAGAATGATAAAGAGCCGCAAAAGCACAAGATAAGCTTCGGTATGTGCATTCACATCGCTTGGAGGAGGTGTATTACCATGTGCATACCTATTTCTATACTCATAGCCATTAGTGAACTCTACGTTATCTGTATAAAAGCTAAAATACTTCCGTTCTTCCCTACTTAATAGATGGTCATCAGTTATTAGCCATCCCTTCTTTATCATCTCATTGGCAGCAGCCATTCCCTGTTCATCAAGATGCCAATAAGAACAAGCACTATACTCCCAGATATGCTTGAGAACTTCTATTATAGAATGATTCACAAACACTAACGTTCCATCCTTTTCTACTTGGACAATGTCTAAGTCTATCAGAAAGTCTATTTTATATTTCTGGTGTTCCTCATAATTGTTATAATTCACCTTTTTATGCTCCATCAGATTCACAAAAGAACCAAGCGACTCATTCTTGTACGGCTCTACATAGTCAAGCAAAGAGCCTGAATCAAATAGATTATTCAATATGTTCCCAATATCCTTGCTATTATTATTTGCCTCACAATATTTGCTTACGAGAAGACTCTTTGCGTCCGTCATCTTCATTGGCCTCAACAATTCTAAATATTCAGGGTCAATCTCGTCCTCTTCTACAAAAGTATTAAACTGTCTTGCAACATTATCTAACTCTGGAAATATCATTCTACATTTTGTGAGCCAATCGTCATTGCTATTAGGAAGTTTTATTTCTATACTTGGATAGCCAACTTTGTTTTTAAGGGTTTCGCTATAAAATTTACATAGGCCGTTCTCAAGCAGCCGATCTTGGCGATTAAGGCTTTGACAAAAGCCATATAGCTGATAAAGTGCAATCATATTTTTGTGCCTAAAACTACTATAATCAGGGTATGCCGTACTACTTTTATCCATAAGTAGGTATTCTAAACCTCCCACCTCGCAATGTTTATTTATCAAATTCAACATAAAGTGCTCGTTCAACCAATCAAAACTGCGATAACAGTAAAAGAGAAGCTCTTCATCTTTATACTTGCTTATACCATTTATATTGTAAGTATACGTTAGCAGCCCATTTTCATTACTTGAAGTAAAAGGGGGAGCCTTTTCTTCGTTAATAAAAGCCATTCTGAATTCAAACGTTGCCATTGCAGTTTGCGGATTGTCCAACAGCTCCATATTCAGCCGTTTTTCTAGTCTCTTTGCAACCAATCGAGTTTTGGCAGATAAAACAAACTTACCATCTTGGTTTTTAGCTTGACAAATAAGCCGCACATAATTTAAATTTGGATCAGAACTAGCTAAATATATTTGTATTATTCTCTCACTGTCAGCTACTGATAAGTTTGAAGGCAAGTAGATTTCATTGTCAGAATGTCCTAATGGCCGTGACACATATTTATCAAGTAAAATGTGTGCAGTTTCTTCACTTTCCATCAAGACCTTCTTTATCTCATTCTTAAACTTGTCAACCAGCTCTTTGCATGATAGTACAGCACGTAAATCATTTGTATTTTCCTTGATTATGTCCGACAACGTTTCAGGCAGAATGATCTTGAAACATTTAAACTGCGAGACTATTTTCCAAAAATATTTTTTATATACCCCATCTAGCTTAGAGTAGGACTCTTTAATGCAACTAGGAACAAGCGAATTTATATATTTAGCAATGATTGCATTATATGAACTAGTTGCGGCTTTCAGTTCTTGGTATTTCTCATTCGTCCATGTTGTCAAGCGACAATCCCCTTCAAGTAATTTACGTATACTCCATAATTCGATTATATCAACAAGTTCCATGTGCATAGAACTTTGTGACAATTCAGTTATTCGTTCCTCTACTAATTTAAGATAATGACCAATGGAAAGATCGTTACTCGAAAAATAGTGCACTCTATTCATATACTTTTCTATAAATAAATTATTTGCCATGATAAAAATAAGCTAATGTTAGATTTTTGGGGACTACTACAAAAAGCGACGATGTCTGTATTAACATTTATCCACCCTATATGCGTTTCTGTATTTCTCCCAAAAGCGTTTTTGTTTTGTTGGGTTGCCTACTGCTTAGATAATACACCTCGTTGCTCTTCGTAACAATGCGAATAAAGCAAGTGTCTGAGTGTGTAAACAGCATGATGCGCAAATCGTCGTTCGTTACGAAGTTGCCCAGCCTTGTCTTTCGTGCCTCAAACCCGCTGGAACGGTGCTTTATCGCGGGCAAGCTGCTTTTCAAACTAAGTTGTTTGATGTCTTCGTACGGGATGTTTGTGCCATATAAGCCGTGGATTTCCAACTCTTTTGGGTTAAACGAGAGGTCTATGTCGCCACTGCCATGAAAGGAAACGGCCACGATAGCCACCAATTCGAGAAGAAAGACGACGGCAATGGTGACGATAAGCACTGTGCTTTTCTGCTGAGAACCGCCTTTACCCGATTTGCATTTCTTGCCGTATGCAAACAGCAAGCCCAGTGGAACGGGCAAAGAAACGAATAGCGTGTAAAGCAATAGGTTGTCGAAATAAATGGAAACACCACCGCCAATTAAGGTGATTACGTTGCCTGTGCTTATCCATCTACACAACAACGCACGCCACGCCTTACCTTCTTCAACCTCTTCCCCCGTCTTGTCAGAGTCAACTCCCACAATCTTATCCGTTCGTTTCCTTATTCGGTTTACGACAATAAGATTGACTGCCACAACAAGGAGCAATATCGTGATTAAGATGATACCATCATTCATGGGTTGTATATGTTAATTTTGTATGGTTATTATTCATGTCAAAGGTTGCCTTATTAATAAGGTGTGGCCTACGATATGGCCATGTCTGTGCTTTCGTTTTGCCCTAAGCCGCATCCAACTAAACGCACTTGCAAAACGTTGAACGGCTGGGCAAAGGTACGAATTATATTCTAAACCTAGACCAATGGTGATAATTTTACAAGTTGATCGATTAACAGGCTGATTTCAACTGCTAAACTTCTTGTCAACTTGTCAACTGCTAAACCTCTTGTCAACTCGTCTTCTCATCAACTTGTTAACTTATCTTCTGGTTCACTTGTCAACTTGTTAACCTGCCTTCTCGTTAACTTTTCAACCTCTCGCCACCCCGTCTTCTCGTCAACTTGTCAACTTGTTAACTCGTTAACCCTTCAACTGCTCAGCCTTAACTTCCCCATTGTCTTGGCCAAGTTCAAAAAATTAATTATCTTTGCACATTCATTATTATCGCCTTATGAGAAAAGCTACAATTCTATTTTACGCTTTGACCCTTAGCGTTGGTGCGTTTGCCCAACAGGCCAAAGAAGATTTCAAGAAAGACAGACTTATGTCTGCCGGTAATTACTGGGCCTACCCCGGTCCGCAAAAGGCACAGACGCCTGCGCCAAAAGGTTACAAGCCGTTTTACATCAGCCACTATGGCAGGCATGGGTCGCGCTATCTCATTGGCATGAAAGACTACGACACCGCTTACTTTTCTTTGGCTAAGGCCGACAGCTTAGGCAAGCTTACCCCGCTGGGAAAAGCAACAATGGGCAAACTAAAACTGATTCGCGAAGAGGCAATGGGGCGCGACGGCGAACTGACACAGCGCGGAGCAGAACAACATAAGGGCATCGCACGCCGCATGTTTAAGAATTTTCCTGAGGTTTTTGCAGGACGAACAACCATCGATGCCAAGAGTACTACCGTTATTCGCTGCATTTTATCCATGGAAAACGCCTTGCAACAACTTTTGCTGCTCAACCCACAGCTCACAATTAAGCATGATGCCAGCATGCACGACATGTATTATATGAACCAAACGGACGACAGCTTGCGTGCGAAAAAGATGCGCGGACGTGCAAAAGACGAGTGGACGGCGTTTGCGAAGAGACATGACATGCACGAAAGACTGATGAATTCGCTTTTCAACGACCCCCAATATTGGAAACAAAACCTTAACGGCACCGAGTTTAACCGAACGCTTATCAGGGTGGCCAACAACGTACAGAGCACAGAACTACGCCATAAGCTGCAACTGCTCGACCTCTTTACCGACGAAGAGCTGTACGACAACTGGCTGGTGGGCAATGCCCGTTGGTACATCGCCTATGGCCCTTCGCCATTGAACGGCGGCACGCAACCTTACAGTCAACGTAACCTATTGCGCAACATCATAACCCAAGCAGACAGCTGCATCGCGCTGCCTAACCCTGGCGCAACGCTGCGCTATGGGCACGACACCATGGTGATGCCTTTGGTTTGTTTGCTAGACTTAAACCAAAACGGACGCCAAATCGTCGACTTGGAAAAGCTTGCCGCCGAGAATTGGGTGGACTATAAAATCTTCCCTATGGCGTCTAACCTGCAATTTGTGTTCTATCGCAAGAACGCTGCCGACAAAGATGTGCTTTTCAAGGTGATGCTTAACGAGAACGAGGCCACACTTCCGCTGAAGGCTGTTAGCGGTTCGTATTATCGTTGGAAGGATTTCCGCGACTTTTATCTGAAAAAAATAGACGCTTACAAAGAATAAATGCAGGATGAAGCCTACTTTGTGGCGAAACTAACGCTACGCCACATCAAGCCAACGGCTACGCGACTGCTTATTGTTCGCGAGATGATGCGGGGCGACGAGACGGTCTCGTTGCCCGAACTTGAACGCCTATTGCCCACGATAGACAAGAGCACCATCTCGCGAACGCTCTCGCTTTTCCTGCTCCACAGGCTCATTCACGCCATTGACGACGGGTCGGGCGCACTGAAATACGCCATATGTGCAGACGATTGCGACTGCACTGTGCAAGATGAACACACGCACTTTTATTGCGAACATTGCCACCGCACGTTCTGCCTTAAACAATTGGCGGTGCCGGTGGTGCCGTTACCCGACGGCTTTCGGCTAAATAGTGTGAACTATGTTCTTAAAGGAGTATGCCCCGAATGCGAGAGAAAGGAGAGATAAGGAGTTAAGATGTAAAGGAGTTAAGGAGTTAAGCCAAATGCCTTGTTGCAGAGTTAAAAAGAACTCATAAATACTCACAAACTCACAAGCTCATAAAGCCATAAGCTCATAAAGTTACAAGCACATAAAGTCACAAGCTCAAAAGCTCATAAACTCAAAAGCTCATAAAGTTACAAGCTCACAAACTCACAAGCTCATAATCTCACAAACTCACAAACTCACAAACTCACAAACTCATAAAGTCACAAAGCATATCACTCCCCTCTCCCCTCGGAGAGGGGTTGGGGGGTGAGGCCGAGAGGCGTTGGGGCTGAGGATTTTATTCAAGATAACACATGGAACAAAAGACAACCAAAGCCGTTATTTACGGCGTTAACGACCGCCCACCCCTGCAAGAAACCCTTTTTGCGGCCGTTCAACACCTGCTCGCCATCTTCGTGGCCATCATTACGCCACCGCTAATCATCGCCAAAGCCTTGAAGATGGACCTCGCCACCACGGGTTTTCTCGTGTCGATGGCACTCTTCGTATCGGGTGTTGCCACCTTCATACAATGCCGCAAGTTCGGTCCAGTGGGCTGCGGACTACTTTGTGTGCAAGGCACCAGTTTCTCGTTTATTGGTCCCATCATCGCCATTGGTCAGGTAGGCGGGCTGCCATTGATATTCGGAGCCTGCATTGCTGCCGCTCCCGTAGAGATGGCCGTTAGCTATTCGTTTAAATATTTACGGCGAATTATAACGCCTTTGGTAAGCGGCATCGTGGTGATGCTCATCGGATTGAGCCTTGTTAAGGCAGGCGTGACGGCCTGTGGAGGGGGCGACCTTGCAGCGGCAGACTTTGGTTCGCCGCGCAATCTCATCGTTGCCGCCACGGTGTTAACCAGTGTTATCGCCTTGAATTGCAGCAACAACAAATACGTACGCATGAGCTCTATCATTCTAGGCGTAGTTGTTGGCTATGTGTTGGCACTCTGTATGGGCATGGTAGACTTTGCTAGTTTGAATGTAGGCGATGTAAAATCGTTCTATGTACCCGTTCCTTTTAAGCTAGGTATCGACTTTAACATCTCCTCCATCATTGCTGTTGCATTGGTTTATCTTGTTACGGCCATCGAAGCCACGGGCGATGTAACGGCCAATTCGATGGTTTCGGGCGAGCCCGTAGACGGCGAAGTGTACGTAAAGCGCGTTTCGGGAGGTGTGTTCGCCGATGGACTCAACTCGCTTTTGGCGGGCATTTTCTCTTCATTCCCCAACTCCATCTTCGCTCAAAACAACGGAATTATCCAGCTTACGGGCGTGGCAAGCCGCTATGTGGGCTACTTCATCGCTGCCATGTTGGTGGTTTTGGGTCTCTTCCCCATCGTGGGAATCGTGTTTTCGCTCATGCCCTCGCCCGTATTAGGCGGTGCCACGCTACTGATGTTCGGCACGGTGGCCGCCGCAGGCGTTCGCATCGTGTGCAGCGAAAAACTCGATCGCAAGGCCGTGTTGGTTATTGCGGCCAGCTTGGCATTGGGAATGGGCGTAGAACTAATACCCGACATACTGAAACAATTGCCCGAAGGGGTACGCACAATCTTCTCGTCGGGTATCACCACAGGCGGACTAACAGCTATCTTAGCTAACGCCCTGTTCAATAGAAAGCGAATTTAGTTGGTGAGTTTATGAGTTGATAAGTTGGTAAGTTTTCGCTTACCATCTGCTTATCAACTCAAAAGCTCATAAACCCAACAACTCAAAAACCCACCAATTCAAAAACTCATAAACTCGTTAACTTGTCAACTCACAAACTTGTTAACTCATCAACTTGTCAACTCCCAAACCCACCAACTCACAAATGGACAAATTAAAAACGCGCATTCTTCAAGACGGCAAATGCTACGAAGGCGGCATTTTAAAGGTAGACAGCTTTATCAATCACCAGATGGACCCTAATCTGATGATGGAAGTAGCGAAGGAATTCAGCCGCCATTTTGCCGATGCACACATCAACAAGATTGTCACCATCGAGGCTAGCGGCATCGCGCCCGCCATCCTTGTGGGCTACATCATGCAGTTGCCCGTGGTGTTCATCAAGAAAAAGCAGCCTAAAACGATGGACAACATGCTCACTTCGGTGGTGCATTCGTTCACGAAAGACCGCAGTTACACGGTGTGCATCTCGGCCGACTACCTCACCCCGCAAGACCATGTGCTGTTTATCGACGACTTCTTGGCCAACGGCAACGCCTCGATGGGCGTGATAGACCTCTGCAAACAGGCTGGCGCACGCCTCGAAGGCATGGGTTTCATCATCGAAAAAGCTTTCCAAAAGGGCGGCGATGCCCTGCGCCAACTAGGCATCCGCTATAAGGCATTGGCCACAGTAGAAAGCTTGGATAACTGCAAAATTAAGTTGAGAGATTAAGGTCAAGGCTAAGGATATTCGCCCTTCTGCCAGCACGAAATCGGAAAAGTCCTATTACGTCTGCCACGTCAAGGCCAGGGATGCTCGCTCTTCTGCCTACACAAAATCGGAAAAGCCCTATTACGTCTGCCATGTCAAGGCTAGGAATGTTCACCCTTCTGCCCACCTAACCAGCCCCAAAAACCTCTTAGAGACCGCCAAATAAGGCCTTACCACCCCATCAAAACGAGGGCCAGCCCAACTTTTCAAGCAAGTTAGGCTGGCCCTCGTATGCGTTTTATCGCTATTTAAGCTTTTGCGTTTTATCGCTATTTAAGTTTTATGGTGTCTACACCTTCTCGCCATAGCAAAGGTCGCCGGCATCGCCAAAGCCTGGCACAATGTACTTATGTTCGTTCAATCCGGGGTCGATGGCCGCGCACCAGATGGTGGTTTTGTCCTCGGGGAACGTCTTGCGGATGTGCTCAATGCCCTCGGGCGACGCGATAACGCAAGCCACATGGATGCGTTTGGGCGTGCCTTTGGTCAAGAAGGCCTTGTAGCCTAGTTCCATCGAACCACCCGTCGCCAACATCGGGTCGGCAATAATGAGGTTCTTGCCCTCAATGTTCGGCGTGGCCAGATACTCCACATGTATGCCCACCTTGGTGTGTTGCTCGTCAACATACTCGCGATAGGCCGACACAAAGGCATTGCCGGCGTGGTCGAAGATATTCAAAAACCCATTGTGAAAGGGCAATCCTGCGCGGAAGATAGTGGCCAGCACAATCTTATCCGTAGGCACTTGCACGCTCGACGTGCCCAAAGGTGTCGTGATGTTGCGCGCCTCATAGTCCAAAGTCTTGCTTATCTCGTACGCCTCCAACTCGCCAATGCGTTGAATGTTGTTGCGAAAAAGTAGCCGGTTCTTTTGGTAGTCCACGTCGCGCATTTCGGCTAAGTACTGGTTTACAATCGAGTTCTGTTCGCTAAAATTTACTATCTTCATTATCGTCAGAAATATAAGTATATGGGGTTGTTAAATGTTTCGGCTAATCTTTTGCCATGCAAAAGTATTAAATTCCCGCTTATTTTTGTAATGTGCAAATAGCAAAAGTGGCGGCACGCCCTTATTTTTGCTTTCTTTAACCTAAAAAGAAAGCCGTTCGCGCATTTTTTCTCTCGCAAGCTTGGTGGTTATTTATGATTTTGCTACCTTTGCGCTGCATACCAAAAGACATGTGCTTAGGATAAAATTTCACACTTAAACATATTTAAAAAATGGCAAAGTTTGACAAGTCAGTACTAGAAAAGTACGGAATTAAAGGTACAACAGAAGTTGTTTACAACCCTTCTTACGAAGTGTTGTTCGAAGAAGAGACCAAAGCCGGCCTCGAAGGATTTGAGAAAGGCCAAGTTACCGAGCTGGGTGCCGTTAACGTTAAGACGGGTATCTACACCGGCCGCTCGCCTAAGGACAAGTTCATCGTTGACGACGAGACTTCACACGACACCGTTTGGTGGACTTCCGACGAATATAAGAACGACAACCACCGCGCCAGCAAGGAAGCGTGGGCAGCCGTTAACAAGCTGGCTAAGGAAGAACTGTCTAACAAACGCCTTTTCGTGGTAGACGGTTTCTGCGGCGCCAACAAAGACACCCGCATGAAGATTCGCTTCATCGTGGAGGTTGCATGGCAAGCACACTTCGTTACCAACATGTTCATCAAGCCCGTAAACCAAGAAGAACTGGACCAAGAGCCCGACTTCATCGTTTACAACGCATCCAAAGCTAAGGTTGAAAACTACAAGGAACTGGGCCTGAACTCGGAAACGGCCGTTGTGTTCAACGTTACAACCAAAGAGCAAGTTATCCTTAACACCTGGTATGGTGGCGAAATGAAGAAGGGTATGTTCTCCATGATGAACTACTACCTGCCCCTCAAAGGCATAGCTGCCATGCACTGCTCGGCCAACACCGACCTCAACGGAGAGAACACCGCCATCTTCTTCGGCCTTTCTGGTACGGGTAAAACCACCCTTTCTACCGACCCGAAACGCTTGCTCATCGGCGACGACGAACACGGATGGGACGACAACGGCGTATTCAACTTCGAAGGCGGATGCTACGCTAAGGTTATCAACTTGGATAAGGAAAGCGAGCCCGACATCTACGGCGCTATCCGCCGCAACGCACTGCTCGAGAACGTAACGGTAGATGCCAATGGCAAGATAGACTTCACCGACGGCAGCACAACCGAGAACACCCGCGTGTCTTACCCCATCAACCACATCAAGAACATCGTTCGCCCCATCTCGGCTGGCCCCGCTGCTAAGCAAGTTATCTTCCTCAGCGCCGATGCCTTTGGTGTTCTGCCTCCCGTGTCCATCCTCTCGCCCGAACAAACCAAGTACTACTTCCTTTCGGGTTTCACCGCTAAGCTTGCCGGTACCGAACGCGGTATCACCGAGCCCACGCCCACATTCTCGGCTTGTTTCGGCCAGGCGTTCCTCGAACTCCACCCCACGAAGTATGCCGAAGAGTTGGTAAAGAAGATGACCAAGAACGGTGCTAAGGCTTACCTCGTTAACACCGGCTGGAACGGAACGGGCAAACGCATCTCTATTAAGGACACCCGCGGCATCATCGATGCCATCCTTTGCGGTGCCATCAACAACGTTCCCACCAAGAAGTTGCCTATCTTCGACTTCGAAATTCCTACCGTTCTCGAAGGCGTTGCTACCAACATCCTCGATCCTCGCGACACCTATGCCGACCCCGCTCAGTGGGACGAGAAGGCTAAGGATTTGGCTGGCCGTTTCATCAAGAACTTCCAGAAGTACGAAGGCAACGAGGCTGGTAAGGCGCTCGTAGCTGCTGGTCCAAAGTTGTAATTGGCTTTAAGCACATTGATTTTTTTCATAGATCATTTTTAAATTGTTGGCTCGCTCCTTCGTGGGGCGAGCTTTTTTGTGCCTTTTTGCAGCCCACAAAAGTGTCCGTACAGGGGGTTAAACAGTGGCTAAGCCCTTGTTAACCCCAATCGGCATAGGCGCAAATAGCCCATTGGGGTTAAACGCTTAAACCATGTCATGACACGGAACAACAGCTACAAGAATGTAAAATATTTGCACCATCTTTTAACATTATGAGTGCCCTCGCCGCAAAATATCCGAGCATGGGGCGAAATTCGGCGCGTATTTTTCAAGTTTATAACCATCTGATTTACTGATGTTTACGATAAATTAGGCATAAAATACGGCCTTTTTAGCATAAATTTGGGGTGCTGGGCACAACTAAATGCCCAACCAAAAGTCACCAACCCATTTTTCATCTCTAAGGGGCTATTTGCCCATAAATAGCCCTTTACACGCCGCTTTTTATGCCTATTTTCTGCGTTTTGGTGCTAAATGCAATGCGTTTTGGT
>NZ_KV815049.1:68809-77411 GCF_001814145.1 Prevotella sp. HMSC073D09
TTTTGGTGCTAAATGCAATGCGTTTTGATGCTAATTGCAGTGCGTTTTGGTGCTAAATGCAGGGTGTTTTGGTGCAAAATGCGTGGCAAAAACAAGCGTTTTGGCCAGCATTTTTTTGTTGTTGCGGATGCAAATTTGGCATCATTTTTCTTCAAAGAGAAATGCAAAAACATAGTAAATGGCAAAAAGTTGAGGAGAAAAGCACCCGATGTTGTCCGCCATTTCCATCATTCGGGTGCATTTTATATAGGTTTTCAAGGTATTTTTTTCTAGAATGGCTCAACCAAAAAACGCGTTTTGTAAACAATGCTTACCATTTTAACACATCATTTACATCCCTTTTCCAAGATAAGAAAACTCACAGAACGGCGATTTACTGGCATGGGCGATAAGGCGAGCATGATGTGGGCAAAGATGTAAACAAGATTAAGTTAGAACAGGCGTAGAAACAGAGCTGACACCTCTGAAAACTCTTCATTTATTTGTCCATATCAAATGTTTTCGTTCCTTTATAATATGAAACAAAAGTTATCTTCTCCAAGTTCTGCTGATATATTTTCTTGCCCAAACAAGGTTAAGCAGACTCTCTTTTCGCAAATAGCAAGATATGATACAAAGTAGAGCGCACCTTTGGTTCTATCTATAGATGGTTTAGCACTGAAAAAGCGAGGTATGGTGGACTCTCAAAAACACATGCACAGCAAATTATGGAATCCATTGCCTACAACTTGTGTAGAACACTAGGGATTATCGTGTCCAATTGTTTCAGATAAAGATAAGGGAAATACATCCAAGAAAGGGTTGTTATTGCGCTAAATTAGGCATCCTCGGCATCAGTTGCTTAAAATTCTTACTCTTTTACTGCCATAGAGATGAGGATTAAGAGAGTAGCTAGTTTCGCAGAGGTCTCATCCCATATTTATATAGATGATTTCTTTATTCTAAGATATTATAGTATTGTAATTGTTTAACCAACTCATTTACTATACAACAACTTACACTATTGCCAACCTGATGATACTTTTGTCCTTGATTGCCACATAGTTTAAAATCCTTAGGAAAACCATGCAACATAAGACATTCCTCTGGGGTAATGTAACGTACTTTACCATCTACTAAGTATGCATCCCAGTTAAACCTATTATTAATTCCTGATCTTCTTCCTCCTATTCGTATGGTAAAAGAATAGTCCCTTTCCGTTTCTCCACCCATCACATCAGAAAATGTGTATCTTAAAGGGACTGGTTTAGGGAATTGAAAATCTACATGAATATCCTTTCTAATTCCAACAAAGAATAACCTTTTTCGGAGTTGAGGTGTTCCATAATCTTTTGCTTCAAGCACTTTTGTATAGACCTTATATCCAACCTCTTCTAAGTTCTCAATAATCATTTGAAAAATTGTACCACCTTGTATAGATAATAACCCTTTTACATTTTCAAGAATAAAAGCTTTTGGTTGCTTTTCTTTAAGAATTCTGATTATCTGGAAAATAAGAATACCTCTTTCATCTTCAAGTCCTTTCCGCTGTCCAACTTGACTAAATGCTTGACAAGGGAAACCTCCACATAACAGGTCAAATTCAGGAATATCACTCCCTTTGATTTCGTAAATATCTCCTTTTGGAGTGATTCCATAATTTTCTTTATATGTTTGATTAGCAACCTCATCAATGTCAGAAGCTAATACACAAACACCACCTGCCCATGAGGCACCCTGATGAAAACCTCCTATACCAGAAAACAGATCTATAAACTTAAACATATTTAAAATTGAGCACGACCATGAAGAGAACCTTTATACTTACCATCTGTATATTCTACCCAAGGCTTGATAAAATCTGCACCTTTTCCATTAGGATATGATGGTGGCATTCCTTTTGAACGCACTGAAAAAATAATATGGTCCCAGTTGTCATCAAGGTAGTCATCCTTTGAAAACTTCCAACTAGACTCATCTAAAGGATCTGTAAAGTCAAGGATAAACTCTGCAGGGTACGGAGAGTCCTTTTGAGCAGTGCCAGTAAACAAGAAATAGTTCATGATTGGTTTGAGATAATCAAGATGATTCACAAATGGAGAATTTGGGTCACTATTTGACACATCTTCCCGAATAACACCTGCTTTTCTTTTTTCCCAGTACTCCTTTATAATCAGGTCTAATTCATCAATACTAACACCAATTCTCTGACACACTTTTAGTAAACCAGCCCGGTGTGTGTGGTTTAGGAAAGCAGGATTTGCGCCTCGATGTGATTTAACAGAAATTCCTAAGCCATTTACATAAACGTCAGCTTTACTCCCAGCTGGAGCCTTAAATGCGCCAACTTGTTTTGCCAAACTTTCTACTTCCAAATCACTTAACTTGGCTAAATCAGTTCCTTCAGGGAGTGGCTCAAACTCTTCTCCTTTATAATTCCTCACACTGAGAACACCAACTACGTTACCTCCCATAGTAACGGTTTTCTTTGTATCACGTAATTCTATAAGGCGCAAATTTGCTCTCATTTCATCATATTCTCCAATGTTTTTTGCCATATCTATTTACTTAATGTGTTATATAATTCATTATATTCTTATCATCCGTATAGGAAAAAGTCTTCTGCTACAACACTACCATTGAAATCGATAGGTTGCTCCACATATCCTTACATTGTTAACAGGGGTATGTCTGTGCACTTAGCTTTTCTTCCAGTAAAAGCTCTATCAGTATCAGTAGAGAAACAAATTCCATAGCTGTTTCTTTGAATAACAATCATAAGGTCAATTCCTTCTTCGATATCTAACCTGGTGTTGTTTATAATGTGGCGTTTCATTTCCAAATGTTCCTCTAAATTGCTTTTAATTGATTCGGAAATTCTTGCTGATTATATATGTACATAAAAAACTCCGACAGAATATCACTATCCTGTCGGAGGCTCTACAAGCATGAAAACGCATTTCTTATAGAAAAACATGAGTGGGGGGGGCAAGGAACTGTGTCGGCAAACATAGATGACAATACCCCACCGACCCATGTTGAGACACGGATAGTGAGGACATACAACTCCTTATCATCTACCAAGTTTGCCGACTGTTGTTCCTAAAGGTGTATGCCCGGGCTATTATGTTAAACTTTTATTCT
This sequence comes from Prevotella sp. HMSC073D09, assembly GCF_001814145.1. Lineage (NCBI taxonomy): Bacteria > Pseudomonadati > Bacteroidota > Bacteroidia > Bacteroidales > Prevotellaceae > Prevotella > Prevotella sp. HMSC073D09. The sequence continues at coordinate 71,933 of NZ_KV815049.1, forward strand.
TCTATATTCGGTATATTTTATTGTTAAACATTTTATTAATTAAAACGGAAATTCAAGTTGAACTGCAGTTCTCACAGTCTTTGGTTTGGTAGGATTCTGAAGTTCTTTAATAACATTTAATGCAATAGCCTCAACAACAGGTACTGCAACAGAATTACCCATTTGTTTGTACCGATGAACATTGGCTAAGCCTGCTGTCCAATCGTCTGGAAAGCCCTGAAGACGTTCCCACTCCTTTGGAGTCATTCTTCTTAGACCTTCCTTATTGTATTCACCCTTAATATGTGTTGTTGGTGTTAAATCTGTTTGCCGAGGGTCAATAATAAGATTTCTCTCTTTACCCATTCCTCCACAAACGATTGTACCTGCAATTTCATTAAGCGATCGAATTTCGTACCCAAAACCATGCCCTTTAGCTTGATGACGAGCTTTATGAGCTTTCATACTCGCAATATATGCTGTAGATAAATAATATCTTGCTTCAACAGGCTCTTCTTCCATTATATCCCGAATGACTTTACATTCAGACTTTGGAAATGGTTGCGGAAACTCGAAACTTCCACCGCCACAATCTCCCCTAAAGCCAACAATATAGATCCTTTCTCGCATTTGTGCAAGACCAAAGTCTCTTGCATTTAAAACTTTATAAAAGACTGTATAACCAAGATCTTCTTTCAGTGTATTTAAAATCACTTCAAGAGTCTTACCGCCTCTATGATTTGTCAGACCTTTAACGTTTTCAAGAAGAAAGGCTTTGGGACGTTTTTCTTTTATTATTCTTGCTACATCAAAAAACAATGTTCCCCTAGTGTCATTGAAACCACCTCTTTTTCCTGCAATAGAAAAAGCCTGGCATGGAAACCCTGCTAATAAAACATCAAAATCAGGTATTTGGGTTTCATCTACTTTAGTAATATCACTTAGGGGATTATGTTTATCATTTGGAAAATTTTTCCTGTAAGTTTGACAAGCCCACTCATCAATTTCACTTGTAAAAACACATTCTGTATTCAAACCAAGCACTTTACAAGCCTGTTCGAAACCAAGTCGGATGCCTCCTACACCTGCAAAAAGGTCAATACACTTTAATGATACACCTCTATCTAAGCTAAGCATATTAATTTGTAACAGTATTAATCCTTGTTATTGACAAACAAATCTTTTATGTTTAATTCAAGAATTATAGGGTTCGTGACATAATCTACAAGTTTAGTTGAATTTGCACGCTCCTTGTTGACAATATGATTGACTTCCCTGAATGACCTGCCAACCATTTATCACTCTTCTATTTTTCATCAAGCACTACTTTCTAAGCAATTTATCTTATCTGTAGTTCTCAAAATATTTTATCTAGAGCAAAGTTATATGATTTTATTGGAATACCCATTAAAAACACCATAAAATAGATTATCATTTTGTTTTTTTATGCTGTTTGGGTTTTTATTGCTTTTAACTAAAACAATCTCATTAAAGCCTCTGCAAAACCCTTCATTCAATTTGCCCATATCAAATATTTTTCATACATTTCGGGTATGACACAAAAGATAACTTCTCCAATTGTTGCTGATATATTCATCGGCCCCAAAAAGGCTAAACGGACCTTCCTTTCTCAAACAAGTACCATTAATCGAACACCCAGTAGCAGAGAAGACATCCGGCAAGTCGGTGTTAAGGTTGGGGTTGGTGTTGGCATGCTTGGCCACATTAACAAACAGCTCGCTGGGATAGATCATATAGCCCTTAGAGGTAATGGCAGCTGCCGCAACAGCGTCGGAAATGTCCTCGTCAGCCATTTCGGCATAATGCACTTGATCGTCGCCGTTCTCGATATACTGGCAAAAGTTTTCGCTGATAAATCGGTAGAAAAGGGTGCCTAGCACAAACTGCTTAAAGTCCCACCCGTCTACGGCACCGCGCACATCGTTGGCAATGCGCCAAATGGCAGCCTGCAATTCGTCTCTTTGTTTTAAACTAGTCATTATTATATATGTATGTCTTATCTTGATTGGTCTTGCCAATGTAGGGCATTAGCGCCATGCCACGCACGGCACAAAGGCAAAAGGCACACGGCCAAACCCACAAAAAAGCGGGTATGGAGCTTGGTGCAGACAGAAAATTTACCTACCTTAGCTGCTTATAACAAAGGGCGTAAAAAGCCTGCCAAGGCAAAAGTAATAATTAAATTTGAGAAAAGCGGTGCGCAACGGCTTGTTTTTAGCCCCACGCACCTGTTTTTTACGCACCACCTCAAACCCATAAACAAACCCAAAACAACATGGCAAAACGTGCATACATGGAGGCCAACAAACGCTGGCTTGAAGAAAAAGCAAAAGAGGCGGGGGTGAAATGCCTGGCTAAGGGCGTAATGTATAAGGTGATAAAGCAGGGCGAAACGGGCGGCGCAAGCCCTTCGCCGCAGAGCATCGTAACGGTTCACTACACGGGGCGAACCATCGACGGCCGCCAATTCGACACGAGCCTGGGCGGCGTGCCACTGGCTTGCCGTTTGCGCCAACTGATTGAGGGCTGGATAATTGCCCTGCAACAGATGCATGTGGGCGACAAATGGGAGCTGTATTTGCCTGCCGAGGTGGGCTATGGCAAGCAATGGCAAGAAGGAATACCAGGCGGGTCGACCCTCGTTTTTGAGGTGGAGCTGCTGGGGGTGGGCTAAGTGTTTGGTGGGCTTGTTACCCTTGTTTTGCACACCCAAGGGTAACAACGAACCTGGGGAAGGGCGTTTCTCCTTATTCTTTATCCCCAAATGGTTATTAGAGTCTGTACAGATTTCGTTTGATGGCTAAGCAGACTGCCTGTATTATTCGCTTGACGTGGGCGGCTACGTCTTCAAAAATAAGATAGGTAAGATGCCGACAAGCAAACGAAATCTGCATAGGAAACGATGGAAACGACTTAAAACATATAATAAGCGGTGTAAGGACCGATTGGGGTTTATTAACAGAAAAACTTTTGGATTGAAATATCCTTGCATTTTATCGCCGTAAGTTTGCAGCAGAAATGAAACAATCAATCAAAAAGAAATCTGTATGAATAATCTTCTTAACAACCCAGAACACATCCACAGCAAGCAGCGACTAACCCAAGCCCGACAACACCTCATCCATGCGTTTGCGCCCTTGCTGTCGGCTCAACACGCAGGCAACCAAAGGTGGATTGGCACCAAGACCGACCTACTGGAGATGGTACACCTGGCCTATACCTCTGCTTATGTACGCGACGACCAAGGTCGCCCGGCCACCTTTCTATGGATGGTGCAACGCGCCTGCGCCAATTTCTTGCTCTCCATGCCCCGAAACCCCAGTGCCTTTGTGGGTAAAGCCATGCAACGAAAAAACACGAAACAAGCCCCTTTGCTAGAACGATACTGCCACCTGCTCTACGAACAGGGGGTTAACGAACCGCTGCATGCGTGGATGGCAGGGTAAGTTGACGAGATCTATTCGTTGACGAGTTGACAAGTTAATGAGTTGACTTGTTAACTACCCCCCCCTCTTCAACTAAAAAAATCAAACCCTATGAACACACAACACATCAACCTCAACCAAGCGTTAACCCCACACTTCACCCTTGCCGAATTCGTTCGTTCAGGCGTAGCCATACGCCACAACATTGCGAATAGCCCGACACCCGAAGTAATTAACAACCTGCGACTGCTTTGTGAGAATGTATTAGAACCCTTACGCCGCCGTTTCGGTGTGATACGCATAACCAGTGGCTACCGTTGCGAACAGCTAAACACCCTGGTGGGCGGCAAGCACAATTCGCAACACCTGCTGGGACAAGCGGCCGACATACACCTCTCTAATAAGGAGGTGGCCATGAAGATGTTCAACTTCGTTGCCCAAGGCCTTGACTACGACCAATTGCTGTTCGAACATCGACAAAGCGACAGGGCTAACTGGCTACACGTATCGTATAACGCCGCAGGCAATCGCAAAATCAAATCAGAAATCAATGTTTAGGGCTTAACCACGCCCAAACATAACCGCTAACGCTATGGGCGGGTTGGGAATAAGCAAACACTTACCCAGCCCGTCCTTTGTTTTTGCCCCAAACTTACGCCCTTAGACCGTTATTATAAAGCCCACCCAACGCCACACATCTTGTACATACCCGCCTTAACAAGCCCTGTCTACCCAGTTTCTTCGATAAATTTAGTTGGCCTTCCCCCAATCCTTACGCCCTTACTTGCTCACCTTTCGCCCTAAGCGCACATCCGCAACGCCCTTATATTCCCCTTTAAACCATGCCTTTACAAACACTATACCAAACACTATCCCCATCACTACACCACTATCCCTTGACAAGGGCTCCTTGATTTAGTAACTTTGCAAACGTAATCAGTAACCAACCACACCGCCGCCCACCAACAAGGCACACACGCCATGCGCGATGTCGACTAGCGCAAGCCGTACTTGCCGCCACCCTAAGAAGGGCGAAACGGATGGCCACTACCGATACATAGTAAACATTATTAATCAAAAAAAACTTTTAAACAACACACAACTATGGCAGTAATGTATAAACTACGTCAAGAGAAGAACCCCAAGAGCAAGTTCAAAGGCCAATGGTACGCACGTGCCATCGCCATCGACACGGTGGACACGGCAACAATTGCCAACATCATGCAGCAGAACTGCACCTTGAAGAAGGCAGACATCCTGGCGGTTATCGCCGAACTGATCGACGTGATGAAAGAGCAGTTGCAAAACTCAAAGATTGTTCGCCTTGATGGTCTGGGTGCTTTCCGCATCGGCATCAAAACCAAACCTGCTCTCTCGGCCGAAGACTTCAACGCCTCTAAGAATGTTGTGGGCACGCATGTGCTCTTCCGTCCGCAGACGAAGATAAACAAAGACAAGAGCCGCAAAAAGGCCTTGCTCGACGGATGCCGCGTGCAGGAGTTGCCCCTCAACATGATTGAGAAGAAAAAGAAGAAGGCCGGCGGCTCCACTCCCGCTCCTACGCCAGGACATTGATAAGGGAAAGGGGGAAGGGTGAAAGAGTGGACGAGTTTGCAAGTTAACGAGTTTGCAAGTTAACGAGTTTACAAGTTAACGAGTTTACAAGTTAACGGGTTAACGAGTAGACGAGTAGACAAGTTGGCAAGTTAACAAGTAGACGAGTAGATGAATTGGCAAGTAGATGAGTTGACAAGTTAACTGGTTAACGAGTAGACGAGTTGACAAATAGATGAGTGGACGAGTTTGCAAGTAGACGAGTTTGCAAGTAGACGAGCTAGCAAGTAGACGAGCTAGCAAGTTAACAAGTGGACGAGTTAGTGAGTTGACAAGCAGACGAGTTAACAAGTAGACTAATTAACGAATAACAAGTATGTAAGTGTACGAGTTACAAATGAATAAGTTTATAAGTAGATGAGTTTACACGGCGTCAGCCATCCTTTCACTCTTTCACTCTTTCACTCTTTCACCTTTTCACCTTTTCACCTTTTCACCTT
>NZ_KV815049.1:77511-103548 GCF_001814145.1 Prevotella sp. HMSC073D09
CACCCTTTCACCTTTTCACCCTTTCACCTTTAAAAGCCCCACCCATTTTATTAATCTTAAACTTCAAAGCACTATGAACACCAAGAAACTATCAACCTTCAAGTTAATCATCAAAGTAATTGCCGCCATTGCCACTGCCGTGCTTGGCGTGATTGCAGGCAAAGGACTAGGCGATGAAGATTAGTCGCGAGCAGCGAGAGATGATACTCTTCATCCTCAAATCCATCGCCCTACTAGCCACCACCGTTGCAATATTCAGTTGTAGTTGGCTACTTAGCTAGCCTCTACCTCCACACACACGCCCTCGTTAACGCGGGTTGGGACAAGTTCCGAACCCGCGTTTTCTTTCTCCCCCACCCCTATTTCGCATATAAAGCCTGTTCTTGACAGAAGAACATAAGGGACATAAGTAAACAAAGCCCTACTTCTTTAAGGAGTTTTGGACAGAACCGACAGAAGAACATAAGGGACATAAGTAAACAAAGCCCTACTTCTTTAAGGAGTTTTGGACAGAACCGACAGAAGAACATAAGGGACATAAGCAAACAACCCCCAAATTATTTAAGGAGTTTTGGACAGAGCCGACAGAAGGACATAAGGGACATAAGCAAACAACGCCCTACCATCTTTCCGCAGTTTTTAGTTGGCAAGGTCGTATTGACTTTTAGCCCCAATCGGCCGTTATACCGCTTATCAATTATTTTAGGTTGTTTCCATCGCTTCCTGTTCATCTTTCGTTTGCTTGTCGGCATCTTGCCTGCCTTATTCTCTCGACACTGCCCGCTACGCCTTCAAGAATAAGAAAGACAATATGCTGAACAACCAAACAATACCAGTACAGGCTCTAACAACCGATTTGGGTTTATCAGTGGTAAAACGCGGCTACACTTCAAAAGAATCTCTGTTGGAAGTAATTGTGTCTATGCCCTATAAGTTCAAGACGAAGTTATAGCAACACTTAATACTTATAAAGGTGAAAAGATGTAGCAACCATACGCATTTATTTGCTATGGAGATGGAATAATCGCATTGATTCGCCTTATGTTCCTTTTGGTCTTATGTCAAAAAGGGCTGTTGCTATTCAAATGCCGCTGTTTCTATGTCTAATACGCAAGAATAGAATCTGTCAATTCGTTAACTTGTTGGCTTATTAACCCATCAACCAACTAATAGTCTAAAAAAATGTGAGAACATTCTATGGCCTCGGCATAGAACGTTCTCACATGATTGCACACAGGCGAAACATCTGCACCTGCACATAGGCAAGTGTAGATGTTCGTTGCACAGGTTGGGTTATGCCCTGAGGTTTAGTCGGCCAACTTAGCCGAAATAAACTCGCGGTTAAGGCGTGCGATGTTGGCGATAGACTCGTTCTTGGGGCATTCGGCCTCGCAAGCACGGGTGTTGGTGCAGTTTCCAAAACCCAACTCTTCCATCGTCATCACCATTGCCTTGGCGCGTTTAGCAGCCTCGGGCTTTCCTTGGGGCAACAATGCTAGCTGACTAACCTTCGAACTAACGAAAAGCATAGCCGAACCATTCTTACAAGCGGCTACACAAGCGCCACAACCGATGCACGTTGCGCAGTCCATTGCCTCGTCTGCATCTTCCTTGGGGATGAGAATGGCGTTGGCATCCTGGGGCTGACCCGTGCGAATGGTGGTGTAACCGCCTGCTTGGATAATCTTATCAAATGCGCCGCGGTCTACCATGCAGTCTTTAATGACTGGGAAACCAGCCGAACGCCAAGGTTCGACGGTAATTACGTCGCCATCGTTAAAGCGACGCATGTAGAGCTGACAGGTGGTTGCACCCGTAGCAGGGCCGTGCGGATGGCCGTTGATGTAGAGCGAACACATACCGCAGATGCCTTCGCGACAGTCGTGGTCGAATACGAAAGGCTCTTGGCGTGCCTCGATAAGCTGTTCGTTAAGGATGTCGAGCATCTCTAAGAACGAAGTGTCGCCAGGTATATCTTTCATTTCGAACGTATCAAAATGCCCTTTGGCTTTGGGTCCATTCTGACGCCACACTTTAAGTGTGAAACTTATATTTTTGTCCATGTGATTTACTTTTGTTTAAGTTGACGAGTTAACGAGTAGACAAGTTCAACGGCTTGCAGGCTTACCTGTTTGCGAGTTGACTGGTTTACAAGTTAGCTGGTTTATAAGTTCGCAAGTTAACTAGTGAAGTTTATGACATTGCCCTCCTCTTGCTTGTCAAAGCTGACGACCTCCATAACGGATGTAGGCAATCTTTGAAACTTGTTACCTTACTAACTTCTTAGCTTGTCAACTTAATTATTGCTTATAGTTACGTGTTTGAACCTTTATCGCTTCGTATTCCAGAGGCTCCTTAATGAGTTCGGGCTCGGTGGTGTCGTCGCCTTGATACTTCCAGCAACCAACGTAGAAGAAGTTCTCGTCGTCGCGTTTAGCCTCACCTTCTTCCGTTTGGTATTCCTCGCGGAAGTGTCCGCCGCAACTCTCGTTACGCGAAAGGGCATCGTAGGCTTCGAGCTCACCCATGATGATAAAGTCGCGCAGGTGGATAGCCTTGTCAAGCTCAACGTTCAGTCCTTCTTTCGAACCAGGGATGAAGAGGTTGCTGTCGAACTCCTTACGCAGCTCTTTCAACTTCTTGATACCCTCGCGCAAACCCTCGGCCGTACGACCCATACCCACGTGTTCCCATAGGATATGGCCCAGTTCCTTGTGTATCGAGTCTACCGAACGCTGACCTTGAATGCCCATCAGCCTGTCTATCTCAGCCTGCACACCCTTCTCGGCCTCCGCAAATTCGGGCAGGTCGGTAGAAAGACGTGGCCAAATAGCTTGGTCGGCCAAATAGTTTTGGATGGTGTAAGGCAGCACAAAGTAGCCGTCGGCAAGACCTTGCATCAGTGCAGACGCACCCAAGCGGTTTGCCCCGTGGTCGGAGAAGTTGCACTCGCCGATGGCGAAAAGGCCCTGAATAGAGGTCATCAGCTCATAATCTACCCAGATGCCACCCATCGTGTAGTGTATGGCAGGGTAAATCATCATCGGGTTGTAATACTTCACGCCGTTAATTTCGTTGGCCAACTCGCCGGGATTAACGTCGGTTATCTCTTCGTACATGTCGAAGAGGTTGCCATAACGCTGACGAATGGCATCGATGCCCAGGCGTTCGATGCTCTCAGAGAAATCGAGGAATACTGCAAGACCCGTGTTGTTAACACCAAATCCCTTGTCGCAACGCTCTTTGGCGGCACGCGAAGCCACGTCGCGAGGCACCAAGTTGCCGAAGGCGGGATAGCGACGTTCCAAGTAATAGTCGCGATCTTCTTCGGGAATGTCCGAACCGCGTTTCTGTCCAGCTTGCAATGCCTTAGCATCTTCAATCTTCTTGGGCACCCAAATACGGCCGTCGTTACGCAACGACTCGGACATCAACGTCAGTTTAGACTGCTTGTCGCCGTGTACGGGAATACATGTGGGGTGAATTTGCACGTAAGCAGGGTTGGCAAAGTAGGCACCCTTGCGGTAACACTGTATGGCGGCGGTGCAGTTGCAGCCCATCGCGTTGGTAGAGAGGAAGTAGGCGTTGCCATATCCACCGGTAGCAATAACCACGGCGTTGGCCGAGAAACGTTCTAGCTTACCCGTAACGAGGTTCTTGGCGATGATACCGCGTGCGCGGTCGTCGACGATAACCACGTCTTCCATCTCGTAACGCGTGTACAGTTTTACCTTTCCTGCGTGCACTTGGCAGCTCAGGGCCGAATATGCACCCAGCAAAAGTTGCTGTCCCGTTTGTCCTTTGGCGTAGAACGTACGGCTTACTTGGGCTCCACCGAACGAACGGTTGGCCAACATGCCGCCGTATTCGCGTGCGAAGGGTACGCCTTGCGCCACACATTGGTCGATAATGCTGTTGCTAACCTCGGCCAAGCGGTAAACGTTGGCCTCGCGAGCGCGGTAGTCGCCACCTTTTACGGTGTCGTAGAATAGGCGATACACCGAGTCGCCATCGTTTTGATAGTTCTTTGCGGCGTTGATACCACCTTGTGCGGCGATGGAGTGTGCCCTTCGTGGCGAGTCTTGTATGCAGAAGTTCAGCACATTGAAACCCATTTCGCCCAGAGATGCGGCTGCACTGGCGCCGGCAAGACCAGTTCCCACCACAATAACGTCGAGTTTGAGTTTGTTCTTGGGGTTAACCAGTCGCTGGTGAGCCTTATAGTTGGTCCATTTCTCAGCTACGGGTCCTTCGGGAATTCTCGAATCTATTTTAATAGCCATAATCTTTATCTTTTTATACGTATCATGATTTAAGCGCAGCAGCATAAGCTAGGTGCGCAACCGAAAGCGAAGGCCAACACGACGATGAGGAAACCCAACATGAGTAGCGTGGTGTAAACCAAGCCGATGGTTTTCCAACGGTTGAACCATACCTTGCCGTTAAGGCCTAAACTCTGCATGGCACTCCAAAAGCCGTGCGAGAGATGAAACCAAATGGCCCCCAACCACACGATGTAGAGCACAACATAAACGGGATTGGAGAATGTTTCCTTGATGTAAGCGAAACCGTCGGCGGGATGATACTGCATGTGCATCCCCGTAAGTTCAGCGAACATCATGTTGTACCAGAAGTTGTAGAGGTGCAACACCATTCCCAGGACAATGATAATACCCAGAACAAGCATGTTTTGCGATGCCCACTCCACCTTCTCGTGCCTGCTGGTAAAGGCGTAACGCTCGTTTCCGCGGGCCCTGCGGTTTTGTGCCGTGAGGATGAAGGCATACACGATGTGCGCCACCGTCAGGGCTCCAAGACCCATCGTGGCAACTACGGCATACCAATTGGCACCCAAAAACTCGCAGATCATGTTGTATGCCTCGCCCGAGAACAGCGCAACGATGTTCATCGACATGTGAAATGTCAGGAACAGAACGAGCGCCACGCCGGTTACAGACATGACAACCTTTCTACCGATAGAAGAATTGATTAACCACATAAATTGATTGAAATTTAATTATTAATTATGTTTGTATTTTTTCCTGTTATCTATCGTGTTTGTTTTAGGCGAGCCTGGCAATCCCCACGTGCCGAAGGGCCGTCTTTTGCATTGCGCATCATGGTTTGGGGGCTAGTTTGGCATGTTTGCGCCTTACCTTTCGACACACGGAACGCGCTTGCCCTCCCCAAAAGAACAGTGCACACCCTGCACGGCAAGACGCAAGTTCGGCCGATGTCTCCGGCTAAAATTTGCACAAGAAACAAACTTTTTGCCCGTTGGCAATACCTTGATTTAGGTATGCTACTTGCGTAACACGATGCAAAAATACTATATTTTGGTGAGTATTCAAAGTATTTTTGACGCTTTATTACACCATTTCGCACTATCAATACTCACACCATATACCCCTCGAACATTGACAAATGGCAGCCTAAAGCCCGCAACGGCAGCAAGAAGTGGGCCTTATTGCCCCAAATATCTTCTTCTTGACACCGCAAAATGCCTTTTACTAGCTGGATGTAAACGCCACACTGCGAAACACCACGCGAAAAATAACTTTTCTAAAAGCTATTTCCTGACCAAAAATCGCTTTTAGAAAAGTTATTTTTCGCATATAACTCGCTTTTGAAAAAGTTATTTTGTACATTTGCACAAGTATTCATTTACCAATTAACGAGATATGGAACAAAACGATGTTTTCCCCTTGTTGACAGCCTATCATCGTAGACTAGCCACCACAGATATGCGGTTTGTGCGATTTCTTCACGACAAGATAAACTGGAAGTCAAGACTAATTGGCATACGCGGATCGCGCGGAACAGGCAAAACCACTTTGCTTTTGCAACACATAAAAAAGTATTTTCACGATGTCGACAATGCGCTTTGGGTTTCATTAGACAACATTTGGTTCAAAACTCATAGTCTTCCACAGCTTGTGGAATACCTTTATAGTCACGGGTTGAGGTATCTTTTCGTTGATGAAGTTCACAAATATCCCGATTGGGTTATTGTTCTGAAAAACATCTACGACAGCTATCCCGACTTAAATGTGGTATATACAGGTTCGTCTATACTGGAAATAGACAACTCCAAAACCGACCTTTCCCGCCGCCAGTCACTCTATACACTGCCCGTGATGTCGTTCAGAGAATATCTTGCTTTCTCTGGCACTCTGAATATCCCGCCCATTACATTAAACGATTTGCTAGCCAACCACGTTTCCCTATCCATGAACTTGACCTCGCAAAGCGTTATGCTCAAAGCATTCAACGAATACTTGGTTAAGGGCTGCTATCCGTTTTTTATGGAGGCTGGCGACGACTACCACATGCGGCTTGCCGCCATTGCGTCTTTGGTGATAGAAAGCGACATGCCTGCCGTCGAGAATGTTTCGTACGCAACAGTCGAGAAAACGAAGAAGTTGCTAGCTATCATTTCCCAAAGCGTTCCGTTAGTGCCAAACACAAACAAGCTTGGACAAGCACTAGAAACAACCCGCGACAATTGTTTGAGAATGCTCTACACGCTAGACAAGGCCCAAATTGTTTCGTTACTAACAAAAACAGAAAAGAATTACAAGCACTTATCTTCTCCCGAAAAAATATACTTAGGCAACACCAACCTGATGGAAGCCCTGGGAACAAACACCAATGTTGGCAATAAGCGTGAGGCCTTTTTCTACAACCAGCTGCAAGCGGTGGCAAGCGTAACCATGCCACAAAAGGGAGACTTCCTCATAAATGGCAAATTTCTTTTTGAAGTAGGCGGTTCTGGCAAAAGCTTTGAGCAAATAAAGGATGAACCCAACAGTTTCCTTGCCGTTGACGACATTGAAATAGGCACGAGAAACAGAATACCCCTGTGGATGTTTGGACTGCTTTATTAATCTAGATGGGTTCTAAAAGCTACCTCTTGTATAGCTTTTAGAACCCATCTTTAATATCCCCAGCACAAATTACTTTGCAAATTTATCCCCCCAACCGCTTTGCTGTCTCGTGAATAATCAATATATTTGCAGCCATATATATTAAGGAAACCATCTCGCGCGAGCAGCATAACGAAGTGGCGCAAACGCCACCCCTGCCCCACCATCAGCTATCCGAACAATCGCATATAATATAAAGACATACCAATTTTTGACGATGAAAACGACCCTGACAATCGTGGCCCTTGCCCTAGCTACATCGGTATCGGCCCAAGAAAGTCCTTTGTGGATGCGCTATTGTGCCATTTCTCCCGATGGCTCTGCCGTGGCTTTTACCTACAAAGGCGACATCTACACCGTTCCTACAACGGGTGGAACAGCACGACAACTTACTACCAACGCCGCCTACGACACACATCCCGTGTGGAGTCCCGACAGCAAGCAGCTGGCGTTTTGCTCTAACCGAGAAGGCAGCATGGATGTGTATGTGATGCAACGCGAAGGCGGTACGCCACGCAGACTAACCACCAACAGCAACAGCGAGACGCCCATCGCATTTAAAGACAACAACACCGTGCTTTACACCAGTAGCATCATACCCTCAGCCAAGAGCATTATCTTTGCCAACAGAATGCTCCCGCAGGTGTATGAGGTGGGCACCAACGGCAGCCGACCCCATCTTTTCTCGGCTCTTCCGATGATGGACATCAGCATTAGGCCCAACGGCGACTTGCTGTATCACGACCAAAAGGGCTACGAAGACCCCTGGCGTAAGCATCATCGCTCGCCCATAACGCGAGACATTTGGTTGCGCCGCGGCGGCAAATACACCAAGCTTACCAACTTTAACGGCGAAGACCGCACACCCGTTTGGGCGGCGCAGGGCGACACCTTTTACTATCTGAGCGAAGAAGACGGCACCTTTAACGTGTACGTGCGCAACATCGACGGCACTGGCAAGCAACAACTTACTCGCCACACCACCAATCCCGTGCGCTTTCTCACCGCCGCCAACAACGGAACGCTGTGTTATGGCTATGATGGTGAGATATATACCTTGAAACAAGGCGAGCAACCGCAGAAACTGAAAGTGAACATCGTAACCGACAAAATAGACACAGACCTTGACAGGCAAACGCTTTTTACGGGCGCAACGGAGATCGCACTTTCGCCCGACGGCAAAGAGCTGGCCTTTGTGCTGCATGGCGACGTGTATGTTACGTCTAACAACTATCGCACCACCAAACAGATAACCGACACGCCCGAACAAGAGCGCGAGATACAATTTGCACCCGACGGGCGCAGCATCGTTTACGCATCAGAACGCGGCGGACTGTGGCAAATCTATCGCACAAAGCTGAAACTAGACAAGGAAAAAAGCTTTGCATACGCCACTCAACTTGAAGAAGAACAGCTGGTAAAGAGCGACCGTACCTCGCAACAGCCTCGTTTCAGTCCCGACGGCAAGAGCATCGCCTTCTTCGAAGACCGCTCTACCCTGCGCGTTCTCGACATTAAGAGCAAGGCCGTGCGCACGGTGATGGATGGAAAGTACGTTTACTCCTACTCCGATGGCGACATTAGCTTTGCATGGAGCCCCGACAGCCGTTGGTTGCTCTCATCGTATATCGGCGTTGGCGGCTGGAACAGTCCCGACGTTGCCTTGGTAAAGGCCGATGGAAAGGGCGAAATTCACAACCTTACGCAAAGCGGATACAGCGACGTAGGCCCCCGATGGGTACTCGGCGGCAAGGCTATGCTTTTCAGTAGCGACCGTGCCGGCTATCGCAGTCATGGCTCGTGGGGTGCCGAACGCGACGTTTACATCATGTTCTTCGACCTCGACGCTTACGAAAAGTTCAGACGAAACAAGGAAGAGCGCGAACTAGCCAAGAACGAAGTTCAGGAAAAGGATGAAAATAAGAAAGAAAAAGAAGAAGACAAGCTGAAACTTGGTTCGGCTAAGAAGGATAAGAAAGACGACGTGAAGGCTTTGGAGTTCGATTTGGAGAACTGTCGCGACCGCGTCATCCGTCTTACCGACCACTCTTCGCACTTAGGCGACTATGTGCTGAGCAATGGCGGCGACACCTTGTACTACCAATCGGCGTTCGAAAGCGGGTACGACCTTTGGAAACGCGAGATTAGCGAAAACAAAACGGCCATCGTGATGAAGAATGTAGGCGGTGGCGAGTTCATCCCCGACAAAGACTTCCGCAACTTGTACCTCTGTACCTACAACGCCATTAAGAAGATCGACTTGGGTAGTGGAACAAGTAAGAACATTGAGTTCGAGGCGCGTTTCAACCTCAAGCCCTACGCCGAAAGGCAATACATGTTCAACCACGTTTGGCAACAAGTAAAGGATAAGTTCTACGTGCCTACGCTGCACGGAGTGGACTGGGCCAACTATCGTAAAGTGTACGAAAAGTTCCTTCCCCACATCAACAACAACTTCGACTTCAGCGAAATGCTCAGCGAAATGTTGGGCGAACTGAACGCCTCGCACACTGGCGCACGCTATTGGGGCACAGCTCCGCGACTGCAAACGGCAGAATTGGGCCTTTTCTTCGATACAGAATATCAGGGTGACGGCCTTCGCGTGCAAGAAGTAATCAAACGCGGACCATTTGCCGTGCGCAACACAAAGGTTACGCCGGGCTGCATCATCGAGAAGATAGACGGCGACAGCATCCTGCAAGGTAAAGACTATTACCCCTTGCTCGATGGCAAAGCAGGCAAACCCGTGCGCGTTTCGGTGTTCAACCCCAAGGGCAAGAAACGTTTCGACGTGGTTATACGTCCCATCTCGGCAGGCGAACAACAAGAGTTGCTGTACAAACGCTGGGTGGATCGCAACCGCCAGCTTGTTGATAGTCTATCGGGAGGCCGTTTGGCCTACGTACACGTTAAGGCAATGAACAGCTCAAGCTTCCGTCAAGTGTACCTCGAACTGCTTAGCGACACCAACCGCCGCAGAGATGCCGTTATCGTAGACGAACGCCACAACGGCGGAGGATGGCTACACGACGACCTTTGCACGCTGCTAAGCGGCAAGGAATACCAACAATTCGTGCCTAACGGGCGCTATGTGGGTAGCGACCCCTTCAACAAATGGACCAAGCCCTCGTGCGTAATGGTGTGCGAAGACGATTACAGCAACGGCCACGGTTTCCCCTGGGTATATAAGGAGTTGGGCATTGGCAAGCTGATAGGCACGCCCGTTGCAGGAACCATGACCGCCGTTTGGTGGGAAAACCTGCTCGACCCCTCCATCGTATTCGGTATTCCACAAGTGGGATGTCGCGACATGCGTGGCAAGTATGGCGAAAACACCCAGCTAGACCCCGACATCGAAGTGTATAACACACCCGAAGACTATCTCAATGGATACGACCGACAACTGGTTAGGGCCGTTGAAGAGATGATGAAGGTGGTGAAGAAGTAAGTAAGAATCCATGCACTTGGTGGTCTGAGCAGGTCGGACTAGCCTGACTAGTCCGACCAGTCCAGACCACCTCTTAGAGCTTTAATCCCAATGAACAACCTTAGCCGTGAACTAGAGCTATTGCTCTTATTAACCGAAAACCGCGATTACACCGTACAATTACTGGCCGACCGACTTGACATAACTCGCCGTCAGTTATATTACGACCTCGAAAATCTGCGCGCATGTGGCTTTAAGCTCATTAAGACAAACACCCGCTATCGGCTCGACCGCCATTCGCCTTTCTTCAAACGACTGCACGAGAACATCGCCCTTACCGAAGAAGAGGCCATGTTTGTTTATCGTCTGCTCGACAGACTGCCGCACACCGACTACCTTTCGAAGAACATACAATCGAAACTTGAACGTTTCTTCAATCTCGATTTGCTTACTGATGTGGGCCAACGCCGACAGGCAGAGCGTAACGCCGCCGTGCTACGCGAGGCCATTGCGCTACGCCGAGTGGTGATACTCAAAAACTATTCGTCGCCCCATAGTCGAACCGTGAGCGACAGAATGGTTGAACCTTTCCTCTTTCTCAATGCCGAAATGGACATCCGCTGTTTCGAGATTAACAGTCACACCAACAAGACTTTCAAAACTTCGCGCGCCGAATCGGTAGAGATGACCGACGTGGAATGGCTCAACGAGAAAAGGCACAAATCCATATTTACCGATATTTTCATGTTCAGCGGTGAGGAAAGGCTACCCATAGAGCTGAAGTTGGGGCGGCTATCGCACAGCATCCTACTAGAAGAATACCCCGCAGCAGAGGCTTACATCACCCCTGCGGACGACTCCGAACATTGGATTTTCTCATCAGATGTTGCAAGCTATCTAGGCATCGGCCGTTTCGTACTGGGTCTTTACCACGACATCGAAGTACTAGGCAGCCCCGATTTCGCAGACTACATACATAATAAGGTGAAAGCAATGGTTCAGACAGTGGGCTAGCCAGTCGCGTTAACACATTTGCATGCACGTTAACCACTTAAAGCCATCTAACAAGTAAACAAACATGTTTACCAGTAACCACAAGCGTAAGGGCGATAAAAAACAGCTGTTCAAAGCCTTAAAGCAGAAGGCCAAGGAAACCAAAAGCTTATTTGCATACCAACTTATATACACAAAATCCGCCATTTCACCGTCTGTAAAGTTTAAATCATCAAGAAGTAGTCTTGGCTTTTAATGTTTCTATAAATTAAGAGGTGTTTGTTCTCTCTGTGATGCCAACACAAGAAAAACACACTTCTTACACACGAATAGCCGTTATCCAGTCGTGTCACTTGGGATACCAACACAAGATACCCCCCTTTCTCACACACGAAGTACAAAATAAATCAACCTACCAACTTATCAACCTACCAACTTATCAACTCAAAAACACATCAACTCATCAATTATAGCCAAACAGAATTGCTTTTGGAAAATTGTTGCCAACAGCTAGCAAGATGCGCATAGCATGGCATCAGGATAGCCTTACGCAGGGGCAAAGGCACACTTTGGTTTGCTTACGATGTATCTATGGCTTTCCAAATCCAATTCTGTTTGACTATAAAAGCACAAAACATCTCCAACCCACCAACTTAAAAACACACCAACCTAAAAACTTAAATTGTTATCTTTTATTTTACAATATCGCTTCAATTTTCGCTCTATTCTAGCGAAAATATAGGCTAGAAAGTAGACAAAACACCCCTTTTCATAGCCTTTCACTTCTCCCAATATGTTCAATTTTAAGAAAAAGGCCTGCATTTTGTACCATTTAGCCTTTCTAGATTGGTTGCCAACTCATTATTTTCGCACCCAAATACGCGCTTTTAGCCCCTAAAATCCCACTTTTTAACCACTATTTAGCCCTTTTCGGCCATGTGTTTAACGGCTCTTAAAGGTTTTGTTTATACCATTGCCGTGGATATTTATGCTTTTTGCATTGCGTTTAGCACCATTTTGCCTTGTGTTTTGCACCAAAACGCACTGCATTTTGCACCATTTTACCTTGCGTTTAGCACCAAAACGCAGTGTATTTTGCACCAAAACGCACTGTATTTTGCACCAAAACGCAGTGCATTTAGCGGCAAACAGCCCAAAATCTGGTGTAAATGGCGATCTTTTTAAATAAAAATTCATTTCATCGCATTCACAGGCTGACCCCCTTTTGCATCAAAACAAACCTCCGCGAGAATCGATTTTTTGTGGCAAGATGAGCGATTGGTGGACAAAAAGGGCACTCACAATGTTAAATTTATCGCCTAAAACTAGACAAAACAACTATGCCGTAAACACACGCGAATGAGCAACGGCACCAAGAATATGCTTAAAAGCCTATGAACTAAGAAACTCATAAGTCCATAAACTAACCTGCTTAAAAACTCACCAACTCATAAACCCACAAACTTAAACCTTCTCATCCTCCAACATTTCCTTAACGCCTTTGAAAGTTTTACGATGAAATGGCGAAATTCCATGCTCTTCAATAGCAGCGCGGTGCGCCTTTGTTGGATAGCCTTTGTTCACGTCCCACTGGTATGCGGGGTATTGTAAGGCAAGGCTGTTCATATAATCGTCGCGGTAAGTCTTGGCCAAAATGCTGGCAGCAGCTATCGACAAGAACTTGGCATCGCCCTTAACAATTGTTTCGTGGGGAAGCTTGCCGTAGGGTTTAAAGCGGTTTCCGTCTACGATAACGGCCTGCGGACGAAGTTTCAAGCCATCTAGTGCGCGGTGCATGGCAAGTATGCTCGCATTAAGAATGTTTATTTTGTCAATTTCATCGGCCGTAACCTCCCCTACGGCCCACGCCAAAGCATCGGTTTCTATCTGCGTACGCAAGGCATAACGCTGTTTCTCGGTCAGCTTTTTCGAGTCGTTTAGCAAAGCGTTTTCGTAATCAACAGGTAATATTACGGCTGCCGCAAACACGCTGCCAGCCAAACATCCACGGCCTGCCTCGTCGCAACCGGCCTCGATTAAATCGGTGAAAAAATGAGATTTTAGCATAAAGCTTATATTTTATGGGGTGAAAAAGCTATTAAAGGTGAAAAAGTGAAAGGGTGAAAGGGTGAAAAGATGGCTGCGCCTTTTAAAGGTGAAAAAGTGAAAGGGTGAAAAGATGACTACGCAACTTAAAGGTGAAAGGGTGAAAGGGTGAAAGGGTGAAAAGATGGCTGCGCCCTCTAGCTTGTTAGCTAAGGAGGAAAACTGACAGTGCTTATTAACTATCTAGTTGTTCTAGGCTGCCTAGTTGTTCTAGATTAACTAGTAGTTCTAGATTAACTAATTGTTCTAGATTAACTAATTGTTCTAGGATTTCTAATTATTCTAGGGCATCTAGGTTCCCTAGTTGTTCTAGCACTCCTAGGGTTTCTAGTTATTCTAGGATTCCTAGGCTTTCTAGGCAAAGCATCAAGTTTAAACCTTTACTGCCCCTTACTACTTACTCCTTTCTCCTTTCTCCTTTCTCCTTCCTACTTCCTACCTCCTCCTTTCTCCTTACCCTTACTACTTACTCCTTACTACTTCCTACTTACCACTTTTGTTAATTATTAACCAAATTCATTTGTTTGTGAAATATCACTTCCATATTTTGCTGCAATTTTGCACCTACAAAGATAAGCAAATAATAACATTCAACATAGAGAACAATGAAAAAGGAGATGACATTATCAGTTAATTCTGCAAGCGAGATGCGTATAAACAACCTCTTTGCTAGTGTAAAGAAAGGCATTATGTTTCCCATAGTGTGGCTAAGCCAATACTATTCGGCCGTGTTGAACAAGGAGATAAGTGTCAAAACCACACTTCAACTGCTCAATGCGCAAGTGGCATTTGCCCTTGCCGTATTCCCCGCCAACGCCCCTTTCATACTTCGGGTGGTATGCACAGCATGGTTTGCCACTGCCATTAGCGGATGTAAACGAAGTTTGAAGGGCAGCAAGCGCAGGTAGAACGTGCGCCCAAAGCATCATAAAAGCAAGAAACAGCGGTTTCATCGATAGGACAAGGCCTATCAAACACGTGTTTGCGTTGCATCCCATTTGTTGGTGCAACGCAAACAAACACATTTTTCATTTAGAACAAACAAATTCCCCCATCCACAAGCATTTAAAAGTAGCGGCACACGTTGTTGCCGCACAATCAGCAACTAAATATCTTGGTTTCACTAAGCAAACGGCTTGCATTCGTGATGCAAATGCACACGAAAGCCCCTAATAAGCCCTAGAACATTGCCGCCACTCTACGCACGCCAGATACAAGGGCGTCAACCTCTTCGCGCGTGTTGTACAAGCCAAACGAGGCGCGAACGGTTCCAGAAATGCCCAAACGAGCCATAAGCGGCTGGGCGCAGTGGTGACCCGTGCGAACGGCAATGCCCAAACGATCGAGCAAGGTGCCGAGGTCTAAGTGATGAATGTCGCCAACAAGAAAGCTAATGACGGCGTCTTTATCGGTGGAATGGCCGAAAATGCGCATACCTTCGATGGTTTCTAACTGCTGAGTGGCGTAACGGGTAAGGTCTTGTTCGTGTCGTTGAATGTTGTCCATGCCCAAAGCCGAAAGGTAATCGAGGGCAGTTGCTAGTCCGTGGGTGGCCACATAGTCGGGCGTGCCTGCCTCGAACTTAAACGGCAGTTCGGCAAAGGTGGTCTTTTCAAAACTCACTGTCGCAATCATCTCGCCTCCCCCTTGATATGGCGGCAGCTTTTCGAGCCATTCTTCCTTACCATATACAACGCCAACACCCGTAGGCCCGTAGGCCTTATGACCCGAAAAGGTGAAGAAGTCGCAATCCAAATCTTGCACATCCACCTTAAAATGCGGCACGCTCTGTGCCCCATCCACCAAAACAGGCACGCCATGAAGGTGCGCACGGCGAACAATCTCCTTAATGGGGTTCACTGTTCCCAACACATTGCTTACCTGCATCACGCTAACCAATCTGGTACGTGGGGTAAACAATTTCTCCATTTCATCGAGAATAAGTTCACCCCTGTCGTCAATGGGTATCACCCTAATGGCAATACCGCTACGGGCAGCCTGCAATTGCCACGGCACAATGTTGCTATGATGTTCCATAGCAGATATTATCACCTCGTCGCCAGGCTGCATAAAACCCTCGCAAAACGAAGAGGCGATAAGGTTGATACCCTCGGTTGTTCCGCGAGTAAAGATGATTTCGTTGTCGCTACGGGCATTAATGAACTTACGAACGGTGGTTCGGGCAGCCTCGTGGAGGTCGGTTGCCTGTTGCGAAAGATGGTGAACACCCCGATGCACGTTGGCATTGGCGTTGAGATACTCGCTCCGCATGGCATCGAGAACGCAAAGGGGCTTTTGCGTTGTCGCCCCATTGTCAAGGTAAACCAGGGGTTTGCCGTACACTTCGCGCGATAAAATGGGGAAATCTGAACGAATGGAGGTGATGTTGTACATATCTTTTGAGTAGTAAGTAGTAACGGAGTAAAAGGAGTAAGTGGCAAGGGCGTAATGGGAGTAAGCAGTAAAGAAGGGAAGAGGGCGAGGGGGAAAAGGGAACAAGGAATTAAGCCCAAACGCATAAGACGTTGTGGGCGTTAGCCATTTTTTCACCTTTTCACCCTTTCACTTTTAAACCATTTTTCTACAACCCTCACATCGGTCGAACTCGCCGCGGAAACGTTTTTCTACGAGATGATGCAAGCGTTCGCGTAGCGGTTCGAGGTCCATTTGGTCGATTACTTCGTTGATAAAAGCAAATTCGAGCAACAACTTCGCCTCTTTCTCACTTATTCCACGCTGGCGCATGTAGAACAGAGCCGCATCGTTAAGCTGACCTACGGTAGACCCATGCGAACATTTCACATCGTCGGCGTAGATTTCGAGCATGGGTTGGGTGTACATGTGTGCCTTTTTCGTGGCGCAAATGTTTTGGTTACGCATCTCCGAATCGGTGTGTTGGGCATCTTGTCGCACCAACACCAAGCCCGCGAACGCGCCAACGGCCTCATCGTCCAGCACATATTTATATAGCTCATGACTTTGACAGTTGGGCACGGCGTGGTCTATCACGGTGTTGTTGTCCACATGCTGTTTCTTATCCGCAATAACACAGCCCGACAAATTGCATTCGGCACCCTCGCCACAGAACGTTAACGAAACATCATTGCGCGTAACACCATTGTGCAACGTTATCACATTGTGGTTTACTCGGCTGCTAGACTGCTGTTCGATGTAAACACTGCTCACGCGTACATTCTTCTCGTGGGTTTCTTCCATGCAGTAAAGGTCTAGTCGGGCGTTATCGCCAACAAAGGCCTCGATAACCTGCGTGGCCAAGAAACGTTGGTCGTCGAAGGTGTGGTCGCAAAACAAGAACTTGGCCTCGGCTTGCGGCTCAACGATGATAAGCACGCGACGATTAACCATGAGGTCTACTTGCGCATGCAGAATATTAATAACTTGTATGGTTTGTTCGAACTTTACGCCACGCGGAACGTACACCAATAGCCCGTCTTGTGCCAGCATCGTGTTGAGTGCTGTTACGGCATTGTTGGTTGTTGTGGCCAACTTACCGTAGTATTTGGCGATGAAATCGGGGTTTTTCTCGGCATACTCGCACAGCGAAGTAACGACAACGCCGTTGGGAAGTTGCTTGTGGGGCGTGGTGGGCTGTAAGAAAGCATCGTTCACCACAAAGTGATTGGCCGTGCTTAGGCGCGGCACATCGCAACTGAACACCTCGTAAGGGTTGATGGGCATGGGCAAGCGTTGCAGGTTAAGCCCGAAGTCGGGTTCGAAAAGCTTGCTTATGTCGGTGTATTTGTACTTCTCGGTCTTGCGTGTAGGAAATCCCAAACGCTTGAAATCCTCGAAAGCAGCCTCGCGCGGAGCGTTCATTACCGCGGTGGAATGGGCGGAAATAACACTGCGGTTGGCCTCAAAGAGGTCTATATATTGTTTCTCACTATTCATGTTTGCTAGCCTTTACTTCTCTCCTACTTCTTCTTTAATCCAGTCGTAGCCGCGCGCCTCAATCTCTTTGGCCAACTCCGGCCCAGCCGTTTTAACGATTTTGCCCTTGTAAAGCACGTGTATCACGTCGGGACGGATGATGTCTAGCAGTCGGTCGTAGTGGGTAATGACGATGGTACTGGTGCTGGGCGACTTCAATTTGTTAACGCCTTCGGCCACGATGCGCAGGGCATCAACGTCCAAACCAGAGTCCGTTTCGTCGAGAATAGAAAGTTTTGGTTCGAGCATGGCCATCTGAAAAATTTCGTTACGCTTTTTTTCGCCACCGCTAAATCCTTCGTTTACCGAACGTTGAGACAGCTTTGCGTCTAGTTCTACTATCTGCCGTTTTTCCTTCATCAGCTTAATGAAGTCGGCAGCCGACATGGGTTCGAGGCCTTGGTACTTGCGTTTCTCGTTGATGGCGGTACGCATGAAGTTGGTCATTGATACGCCAGGAATTTCAACGGGGTACTGAAACGAAAGGAAGATGCCTTCGTTGGCCCTGTCTTCGGGTTTCATTTCAAGCAAGTCTTTGCCGTTAAAAACGGCCGTTCCATCGGTAACTTCAAACATGGGGTTACCAACCAACACAGCCGAAAGCGTGCTTTTGCCCGAACCGTTGGGCCCCATGATGGCGTGGGTTTCGCCATCCTTAATCGTCAGGTTGATACCTTTTAATATCTCTTTATCGCCAATCTTGGCGTGCAAGTTTCTTACTTCTAACATATATGTCTATTGTTTATTATTTACCTATTGTATCTATTACTGTCGCTCGGCTTGTTTAACAGTATGTCGAGAATACCTTCCACCAGATTTACACCATCACCTGCGGTGAAACGGAACGGGAAAACGACTTTCAAACCGACATTAAATCCGTGCCGAATGGGGCGCAAGCGCACATCGAAGGGCTCTGGCAAGTGGGCGTACTTGGCCTCAAAAACAGATGCCTTACTAAAACCTAGCCTGCAACTATATTCTAATTGAAGGGCTATGCTGGTGAAAAGATAGAGGTCGACACCTACTATGGGCGCGATGTTGAAATGCGGAATATGCGCCATTCCATCGTAACGCACCCTGCCATAGCGGTTGCTATCTATCTCCCTGCTGAACGCTTTGCTGCCCCCTTTAAAGTTGTATAGCGCATCGAGCCCGATATATGGCTGCACACTCCACATCTTTCTGCCGGGATAACATCGCCCACCAAGCGAAAAAATCGCCATATCATCGCCTAAATTGGTGTCGAGGAAGTTCCATTCCTCGTGTTCGTAACCCGCTTTCAGCGAGAGGGGCGTGTTGGGCAAGTAGTATTCTACACGCAATTTAGACAGCATCCCATTGCCTGCCCCTATCTTTTCGGGTATGGCATATGCGCTATTAGAGGTGGTTTGCACGTGGGGAGAGGTGGCTCCACCTATCTGTCCGTCAATGGCGAAGGTTCTAACAGCATCGTCTTGTGCCTTAACTGCCAAGCTCACAAAGAGCGTCAAAATCATTAATAAAGTTCTCATGTCGTGTAGTTTTTTATAAGGTTTGTATTAAAATTGTCTATCCTACTGTGCCTTCGAGCGACACACTGAGTAGCTTTTGCGCCTCAACGGCAAACTCCATAGGCAACTTGTTGAGCACTTCCTTGGCGTATCCGTTCACGATTAGCCCCACAGCCTGCTCGGTTGGGATGCCTCGCTGGTTGCAATAAAACAGTTGGGCCTCGCTTATCTTGCTGGTTGTGGCCTCGTGTTCGATAATGGCCGTGTCGTTATGTATGTCCATATAGGGGAAGGTATGCGCGCCGCACTTGTCGCCCAGCAACAAACTGTCGCACGAACTGTAATTGCGAGCGTTGTCGGCATTGGCCGTTGCGCGTACCAATCCGCGGTAAGAGTTCTGACTGCGGCCTGCACTGATGCCCTTAGAGATGATGGTGCTCTTGGTGTTTTTGCCCATGTGTATCATCTTGGTGCCCGTGTCGGCTTGCTGATAGTTGTTGGTTACGGCCACAGAATAGAACTCGGCCTGCGAATTATCGCCGCGCAAGATGCACGAAGGATACTTCCAAGTGATGGCCGAACCCGTTTCTACCTGTGTCCACGATAGCTTGGAGTTCACTCCACGCAGGTCGCCGCGCTTGGTAACGAGGTTAAACACGCCGCCTTTTCCATGTTCGTCGCCTGGATACCAGTTCTGAACGGTGGAGTATTTCACCTCGGCATTGTCCTTAACGATAATCTCTACGATGGCAGCATGCAACTGATTTTCATCGCGCATGGGGGCTGTGCAGCCTTCAAGATAGCTTACATAGGTATCATCTTCGGCCACAATGAGGGTTCGTTCAAACTGTCCCGTGTTGCGAGCGTTAATTCGGAAGTACGAACTTAGCTCCATTGGGCAGCGCACGCCCTTGGGAATGTACACGAAAGAACCATCGGAGAACACGGCACTGTTGAGCGCAGCGAAGAAGTTATCGCTGTAAGGAACCACCGAACCGAGGTATTGCTGCACCAAGTCGGGATGTTCTTGCACGGCCTCGCCGATAGAACAGAATATCACGCCCTTCTCTGCCAGTTTCTCTTTAAAGGTTGTTTTCACCGAAACAGAGTCCATAATGGCATCTACGGCCACGCCTCCAAGCACCAATCGCTCTTCAAGCGGGATGCCCAGCTTATCGAAAGTCTTCTCCAATTCGGGGTCTAGCTCCTTGTTGGCGGGCTTTTTGGCCATCGGGTCGGCATAATACGAAATGCCCTGATAGTCTATTTCGGGCAAGTTCACATGCGCCCAGTTGGGCTGTTTCAACGTTTTCCAATGATTAAAGGCCTTCAACCGAAACGCCAGCAACCATTCGGGCTCGTTCTTTTTGCTCGAAATAAGTCGCACAACGTCTTCGTTAAGGCCCTTCTCTATAATATCTGTTTCCACGTCTGTGGTGAAACCGAACTCGTATTTCTGTTCGGCAACACTTCGTACATACGCGTTTTTCTCGTTCTTTACTTCTTCCATATATACAAATTTGTATTAGCGATGAATAGGGGCAGCCCCAATGGAGCGCCCCTATCGTTTGGTTTAGCAAACACCGTACCGCAAAACAAGGCGGTAACAAATGTTACTGTTAGTTTTTTGAGGTGGTGAGTTTATGAGTTCATAAACTCAAAAACCTCACCCCTACAACTTCTGTTCCACTTCGATAACGGTGAACGTTTCGATGATGTCGCCCACCTGAATGTCGTTGAAGTTGACGATACTTATACCGCATTCGAAACCCGTAGGCACTTCTTTCACGTCGTCTTTATAGCGTTTCAAGGCATTGATGTCGCCCGTATGAACCACGATGCCGTCGCGAACAAGGCGGGCTTTGTCTACGCGGTGCACCTTTCCTTCGGTAACAATTGCTCCTGCAACGGTGCCCACCTTCGATATTTTGTAAACCTCGCGCACTTCTACTTGGCCCGTTACTACTTCTTTCTTCACCTTATCGAGCATGCCCTCCATAGCCGAGTGCACGTCGTCGATGGCATCGTAGATAACCGAATAGGTGTTTATCTCCACCCCTTCTTGGTCGGCCAACTTGCGTGCGGCAGACGAAGGGCGCACTTGGAAGCCCACGATAAGCGCATCGGAGGCATCGGCCAGCGTAACGTCGTTCTCCGAAATTTGGCCCACAGCCTTGTGAATAACGTTCACCTTCACCTTCTCGGTAGAGAGTTTGATGAACGAATCGCTAAGCGCCTCGATTGAACCATCGGTATCGCCCTTGACGATAATGTTCAGTTCTTTGAACGAACCCAATGCAATGCGGTGCGAGATGTCGCTCAACGTCAGACGTTTTTGCGTACGCAAGCCTTGTTCGCGTTGCAGTTGCAAACGCTTGTTGGCAATGTCGCGCGCCTCTTGTTCGGTTTCCAACACGTGGAAAGCATCGCCAGCTGTTGGCGCGCCGTTCAAACCAAGGATGATAGCAGGCTCGGCAGGACCAGCACTTTCAATGCGTTGGTTACGCACGTTGAACATGGCCTTAATACGTCCCCAGCTTGTTCCCGCAATCACGTTGTCGCCAACATGCAGCGTTCCGTTGCTCACCAACAGCGTAGAAACATATCCGCGACCCTTGTCAAGGGAGCTTTCGATGATGCTACCCGTGCCCTTACGGTTGGGATTGGCTTTGAGATCGAGCATTTCGGCCTCCAAAAGTACCTTCTCCAACAATTCTTTAACGCCAATACCTTTCTTTGCACTAATCTCTTGGCATTGGTATTTGCCGCCCCACTCTTCCACAAGCAGGTTCATTTGCGATAGGTCTTCGCGTATCTTGTCGGGGTTTGCGCCCGGTTTGTCAATCTTGTTGATGGCAAACACCATCGGTACGTTGGCTGCTTGGGCGTGCGCGATGGCCTCTTTGGTGGTAGGCATCACGCTGTCGTCGGCCGCGATGATGATAATGGCGATGTCGGTTACTTGTGCACCACGGGCACGCATGGCTGTAAAGGCCTCATGACCGGGCGTATCCAAGAACGTTATGTTGCGCCCATCGTCTAGTTTCACGTTGTAAGCACCGATATGTTGGGTAATACCGCCGGCCTCGCCTGCAATAACGTTGGTGTTGCGGATGTAGTCGAGCAACGAAGTCTTACCATGGTCTACGTGTCCCATCACAGTAACGATGGGCGAACGCGAAACAAGGTCTGCCTCATCATCGGCCTCTTCGGTTACGGCCTCCGAAACTTCGGCACTTACGTACTCGGTCTTAAATCCGAACTCTTCTGCAACAAGGTTAATGGTTTCGGCATCGAGGCGTTGGTTGATAGAAACCATGATGCCCACACTCATTAGCGTTCCGATAACCTGATTGACCGATACGTTCATCATCGAGGCCAGCTCGCTAACGGTAACAAACTCCGTCAACTTCAACGTCTTGCTCTCCTTGCGTTCTTCTGCACGCTCTTCGTTCAGACGTTCTTGTGCGGCCTCGCGTTTCTCCTTACGATACTTTGCACCCTTCTTGTTTTGGCCACGACTGGTAAGACGTGCCAAGGTTTCTTTTACCTGGCGTGCCACGTCTTCCTCGTTCACCTCTAAGGGTTTCTGGTTTCGGTTGGGTTTCTTATTTTTCTTATTGGCGTTTCGTCCGCCAGCGGCATTGTTATTGTTGCCGCCGCCGTTGTTTCCGCCCTTATTCTTATTGGCGTTGGGTTGGTTAGCAGCCGCATTAATGTCTACCCTTTCGGTGTTTATGCGGTTGCGTTTGCGACGTTCGCCGCCCTGTTGCCCTTTATTCTCGCGTTCTTTGCGTTTCTCTTCCTTCGATTTCTTCTTGGGTCGAGTGTTTTGGTTGATGGTAGAAAGGTCTATCTTCCCCATCACCTTGATGCCTGGCGCATTGTTTTGCTCGCTCTTCAACGTAAAGATAGCAGGTTTGCCGCTCTCCGTTTCGGCCGTTTCGGCCTTTTCGGCAGGCGTTTCCACCTTTTCATTATCGGCTTTGGGCGCCTTAACGGCATGTCCTTGTTTCTTTTCGCCCATTTCTTTTGCCGATGCAGCAGGTTGTGCAGCGTGAGTTTTGGCATCCTTAGCAGGCTGTTCCTTTTGTTCGGTCTTGGTTTCTGCCTTCTCCACTGGGGTTGTTTGCATGGTTTCGGCCTTCACTTCGGGCTTTTGCTCAACCGTTTCAACCTTTTGTTTAGGCGTTTCCACCTTCTCAACCTTCTCTTGTTTCTCAACAGAAACCTCTGCCTTGCTCGAAACCTCGCCCACGGCAGCAGGCTTAGTTTCTTCCTTATCGTCTTGAACGGCTTTAACATCAGATTTCTTCGCCGAACCTTTGCCGTTGAGGTCAGAAAGGTCTATCTTACCCAAGGGCTTGTATTGTTGTTTTCCAGCGTTCAGCACCGTTTCTGCACGATGGTCCTTATCTTCGGCCGCACGTTTCTTCTCCTTCGTTTTCTTTGGGAAAAGTTTGTCGGCTTGGTTGCGCACTTCCTTGTCCTTATGAAACGCTTTCACAAGGGCCTGATATTGCGCATCGTTCAGTTTGAACGTGGGTTCGGCTTTCACTTCTCCCAGCTCGCTTTTCTTTTCTAAGAACTCCACTGCCGTTTGGAGTCCGATGTTCAATTCACTTATTGCTTTGCCTAATCTGATGCTCATTCTGTTGTTTTGTTATTGTTTTTTGGTTCTGGCCTCGTTTTTATCTACCCATACGGGGTTTTTATCCTTGTTCGAACTCTGCCCTCAGCACGCGTAGCAGGTTGTCTACGGTTTCTTCTTCCAAGTCGGCCTTCTCTACCAGCATTTCACGGGGTGCGTTAAGCACTGCCTTAGCCGTATCAAGACCGATGCTCTTAATGGCATCGATAACCCATTGGTCCACCTCGTCTGAGAACTCATCCAAGTAGATGTCCTCGTCGGCCTCGCCTTCTGCCACTTCGCGGAACACGTCGATGGTGTATTCGGTAAGCATGGATGCAAGTTTAATGTTGAGTCCGCCACGTCCAATGGCCAACGACACTTCTTCGGGGCGCAAGAACACTTCGGCCTTGCGGGTCTCTTCGTCGATGTTGATGCTGCTCACTTGTGCAGGACTAAGTGCGCGTTGGATGAAGAGTTTGGTGTTGGCCGTGTAGTTTATCACGTCGATATTCTCGTTGCAAAGTTCGCGAACGATGCCGTGTACACGACTTCCCCTAACGCCCACGCAGGCACCAACGGGGTCGATACGCTCGTCGTAGCTTTCTACGGCAATCTTGGCGCGTTCTCCTGGCATGCGGGCGATGCGCTTAATCGAAATCAACCCATCGTTAATCTCAGGCACTTCGGCCTCCAACAACCTTTCAAGGAACATGGGACTGGTGCGGCTGAGTATAATTTTGGGGTTGTTGTTCTCATTGTCTACGCGCAAGATAACGGCCCTAATGGTTTCGCCCTTGCGGTATTGGTCGGCAGGAATTTGCTCCGACTTGGGGAGAATCAGCTCGTTGTTCTCGTCGTCTACGATGAGCACCTCGCGTTTCCACACTTGGTACACCTCGCCAGCGATAACCTGTCCCACACGATCCTTATATTTATTATATAACGAGTCGTGTTCAAGTTCCAATATCTTCGATGCCAACGTTTGGCGTAGCGTTAAGATGGCGCGACGTCCGAATTTGGCGAAGTCTACTCGTTCGGTAACTTCTTCGCCCACTTCGTAGTCGTGTTCAATCTTTTGCGCCTCGGCCAACGCAATTTGTTTGTTCTCGTCTTCCACTTCTCCATCAGCCACCACCATTCGGTTGCGGTAAATTTCAAAGTCGCCCTTATCCGGGTTTACGATAACATCGAAGTTCTCGTCGCTACCGAAGATACGGGCAAGCACGTTGCGAAAGCTTTCTTCCAGAACGCTCACCAAGGTCATTCGGTCGATATTCTTGGTGTCTTTAAACTCCTTGAACGTGTCGACCATGCTCAAGATATTCTCATCTTTTTTTCTTGCTACCATAGGGTTTATTATCGTTTGATGTGGTCTTGCCCCAACATTGCAAGCCGATTGCATGTGCGAATGGTGTTGCCACGTATCGGCAGCATGGGGGGCGAGCCAATTAATTTCTCCTTATAATTATTAGTTTATGAGTTGACAAGCTTGTTAGTTGACGAGTTAACAAGTTGACAAGTTAACCAGAGGGTAAGTTGATAAGTGTATGAGTTTACAAGTTCGGGGTTAATTTGTTAAAGCATTAACAGCAAAGCCACAAAACATTTAACTTAACTCCTTTAAGGCGATAGGTCGTTGACAAGCTGACGAGTTAACAAAGTTGTTACCGCTCTGCCACAAAACATTTGGCTTAACACCTTTAAGGCAACAGGCCATTGTAGCTCTGCAACAAAGCATTTGGCTTAACTCCTTAACTCCTACCTTCCACTTACTACTTTACCACCTTACTACTTTACTACCTTACTACTTTACCCCTCAAAACTGAATCAGATATTTGGTGTACTTCACACCATCCATCTTAAAGTTGTGGTCCACGTCTTGCAGCACAGGGCGTTTCTTCCCTTCCACTTTCACCTTCTCGTTCACCGCAACCACGAAGTCGTTTCCGTCCACGCTTTTGAGTATTCCCTTGTATTTCTTGCCATCTTTATCCAACACCTCAACCTCTTTACCAATGAAGTTGACGTATTGTTGTGGCACTTTAAAGGGTTGTCCCAGTCCGGCCGAACCCACTTCTAGTTCGTAATCCTCTTCATCTCGGTTCAAGTGTTCCTCGATAAAGCGGCTCAGCTCCACGCAGTCTTCAATCCAAACGCCGTCGGCATGGTCTATTTCCACCACGATACGGCTGTCTGGACTAGTCTCAACGTCGACAAGAAAATACTCTTTGTCGGCTAACCATTGTTCAACAAGTTCTTTTACAACGTTTTTGTCAATCATATTTTGTTGTTACTGATAATGAAAATGAGGAACTCTCGTCGGAGCCCCTCATTCCACTGAATGCTGCAAAGTTACGAAAAAATAGCGAAACGCACAAAATATTTTTACGTTTTCAGTGTTTTTATCCACGATTTTTGTATATGGAAGTCGTTTCGGCGCATTTTTGATAGGTAGGGAGTTACATAAAATCAGTTATGGCAGGTTCTAAAAATTACCTTTACTGTATTTTT
>NZ_KV815050.1:0-3275 GCF_001814145.1 Prevotella sp. HMSC073D09
CCTTTTCACCCTTTCACCTTTTCACTCTTTCACCGTCCGCTTTGTTGAACCATATCCTTAACAGCCGTACAGAAGGGTGTGTTAGCCATCAAGTCTTCGACATTGAGGTGCATACGATAACGCCAATAATGGCGCGGGTTGGCAGGAATGTTGATGCGTTCGGCATCAGCATCGGGCAAACGCAGGTCTTCGTCGGTGGACAACCAGTCTTGAATGCTGAGAATGCACAACATGGAGGGCGACAAAAGCTGGCGCAACACTATCTCGCGAGCCAAAAGGCCCGAAAGCGGATGCGGCGCAGGACCACCTTTGTAGAGCATCGTGTTGTAATATTCTTGGGTCCGTTCCCAATTCTCGTCCCACCACTGGCGAAGTGTCGGCATGTCGTGACTGCTAAAAGTGTTTACCGAACGGTAAGGGAAAGCAGAAAGGTTGCCAAAGCGCACACGGGGATCTTTGGGCATAGACTGCACTTCGAGCGACAGAATGCGTAGCTCGTTCATCACCCACGCCACACAATCGGGCACCATGCCCAGGTCTTCGGCACACACAAGCATGCGTGTAGCCTCAACCAGCTTGGGCAGTTTCTTCATCGCCTCGTAATACCAGAATTGGTTGTTACGGCGATAATAATAGTCGTTGTATATGCGGTTAAACACGTCCTTATCCTTATCCCAAAGTGCCTCGTACACAAAATCGTGCTGCACAGAGATGCGCGGATGGAACTTAGAGGGGTCTTTTCTGTCGCGAACGAAAAGCACATCGCTCACCAATGCGAAGAGTCCATCGCGCAACCAGCGGTCGGCATCCTCGTTTTTGCCCTCAAAGGCCTGTTCAATCTTGCGCTGTGTGTCGTATTCGGGGCGCAGTTGCCAGATGTCGTCGTGCAGGGGTTGCAGATAAGTTGCCTTCACGTTGTCGGCATTTTCGCCGAACATGCGGTCGAGAACCCAATCGCTGATGAACGGACGGGTGAACGCCTCTTCGTTGAAAGGCAGCCCGTAGGCCTCTATCTCCTCGCGACTCATGCCCAACGAGGGCGAGAACTGACCCAACAAACCGTCTACACACGACACGGGAATTTCCCAAATGCGGAAGAAACCCAGCACGTGGTCGATGCGATAGGCATCGAAAAACTTCGCCATGTTTTGGAAACGGCGCACCCACCAGGCGCACCCATCGCGCAACATCTCGTCCCAGTTGTACGTTGGGAAACCCCAATTCTGACCTTTAACCGAGAAATCGTCGGGTGGTGCGCCTGCTTGTCCGTCAAGGTTAAAGTAATGCGGTTCGGTCCACACGTCGCAACCGTGGCGGTTTACGCCAATGGGGATGTCGCCTTTAAGTATTACGCCCTTAGCACAAGCGTGTTCGTGGGCATGGCGCATTTGGGTGTAAAGCAAATACTGAACAAAGTAATGGAAAGCCACCTCCTTGTAAACCTTGGTTGTGGGCGTTGAGAGGGCTTTGCGTTCGGCCTCGTCCCACGTGTTGTGGTCGGGCCATTGGGTAAAGTCGGCCGTGCCGTAGAGGTCGCGGAGATAACAATATTGGGCATAGGGCACCAGCCAATAGCTCTCTTCTTCAAAGAACTTCTTAAAGTCCTCACCCTTCATCATCTCCTTGCCCTCTTGCTCGAACAGCAGTTTAAGATACGCCGTTTTGGCGTTGTTCACGCGTTCGTAATCAATCTGCGACAGCGCGTTAAGTTCCTGCCGCAAGGCCTCGAAAGCCATGCGGTCTTCTTCCTTCTTCAACAGCGGCAGCGCATTGAGGTCTACATACTGCGGATGAAGGGCAAAAATACTGATGCAGCTGTATGGATAAGAGTCGGTCCAGGTGTGCGTTGTGGTGCTGTCGTTGATGGGCAACACCTGCAACACGCGCTGATTTGTTTGTGCCACAAAGTCTATCATGGCTTTAAGGTCGCCAAAGTCGCCCACGCCAAAGCTGCGTTTGGTGCGCAACGAGAACACGGGCACAAGGGTTCCGGCAAAGCGTTCGTCCCAAAGCTCAAAGAAAGCTTGGTGCAATTGGTACACGCAAACCTCGTTCTTGCCAATCTGCGGCAACTGCAACTCGCGGTTATACCCCGTCTCCCAAAGCGGCGCAACGCGGTTGTCGGCATCAACGGCCACAAACTTCACGGCTATTTCTTCGCCGTTCAGTTCGTCGAGATTGAGGTCCACCACCCATTCGCAATCGTTTACCTCGGCCATGGGCAAGGCTCGGCCAAGCGCCCACGCGCCAAGTGCCAGGTCGTCGCCCACTAATACGAGGCGTTGCGAGGCCCGCAGTTGTGGCGCGCGCACCACCAAGCGCAGCGTCCGCTCGTAATCAGATGCGGGCATGGGTTGCAGGTTGCGGCGTTTTAGGCACTGGGTAAAGGCCGAAGTGTATTGATAGGCATCTTCGGGAATGGCATGCCATTGGTCGTAAACGTGGTAGGCGTTGGCTTTAAGCGCACTAAGCGACAGGCGATGTGGATGCAAGGCCCACTCCTTACGCCTTGTCACACCCGCACTATCCACACAATAGAAGTACTGCACGACGTTTTGGCAAGCGTCGGGCAACTTGTTTATACAACAAATCCAGCGCAATCCGTCGACGGTGTTCATGCGGTATTGCGTTGTTAGGCATTCGCCCTTGTCGTTATTAGTAACGATGTTCAGCACCAATTCTTCTCCGAAGACGGTCTGGTAATCAATATTGAAATATAAATTCATAGACTAAGGGGTTAGTAAACTCGGCATAAAGTTAGGCATTATTCGCAAGAGGTTCGCCCTTAAAACGGGGAAATGTTTATCTTTATGATGCAAACGATTGCGCTAATGCAAAAAGAGAACTAAAATAACGGAAAGACCACTTCTTTATGTTTCTTATGTTCTTCTGTCAAAATGGACGCATTTAGGTCACAACACGAAGAGATGAACGTTTTCGTTAAGCCAAATGAACAATGCCGACCTTGCTCGAACATTGTCATGGCGAGAAAACGCACTTTTCGAGGAAAGAGAAAAGAACGATTAACTCGTCCTCTTGTCCACTCGTCAACGGGTTAACTGGTCAACTGGCCAACTTGTCTACTTGTCTACTCGTCAACTTGTCAACTCGTTAACTTGTCAACCCGTTAACTTGTCAACTCGCTAACTTGTCAACCCGTTAACTCAAACATTGTCCACTTTTCAGCAAGAACTTTAACATCAAAAGTGCCCTTTTTGTCCACCAATCGTCCACCATGCCCCAAAAAATCGATTCTCGCGAAGGTTTGTTTTGAT
>NZ_KV815051.1:0-45189 GCF_001814145.1 Prevotella sp. HMSC073D09
ATAACCTCACAAACTCATAACCTCACAAAACTCACAAACTCACAAACTCATAACCTCACAAAACTCACAACTCACAAAACTCACAAAACTCATAACCCCACAAACTCATAACCTCACAAACTCACTCTAAAATATAAAGGAAACTACCATCAAGGCGTACTTCCTCTTCGTGAATGAGGTATTCGAGTGCCACATCTAAACCCTTTTGAGGTAAGTTTAGCTTGTGAAGTTCGGTTATATGGTGCCGTTCGCCATCTTTCAACAAATTTAGTATGGCGTTACGAGCCGTGGTTGTTTGCCCGTTGCTAGGTTCGGACGAGGCATGTTCCAAGCAAACATCGCATTGTTGGCAATCTTTGTGTCGCTCTTCGCCAAAATATATAAGGAGTTGGCGACTTCGACAAACATCCCCATTTGTGGCGTAAGCCTGCATAGCATTGATGCGAGCAACATATTGTGCCTTACGTTCTTCGTATATCTCCTTGCTTAACACAACCCGTTCGCCGTCTACCCTATCCCGCAGATAGGTTATAAACGGTGTTTTGCGTTGCGGAATAAAGTTGATGATGTTGCGCTGGGCTAGATTTTTTAGTATCACATACACCTGATGTGTGGTCAGTTCGGCCTCTTGTGCCAATAAACTTTCATCTATATATACGTAATTGCTGAACAATCCGCCGTAGTTTCTTAGCAAAGCCGTAATCACGGCCTCTTCAAACGCACTTCCCTCATCTAGGCGATACAAGTCGTTACGCCCGAGCTTAAACATCACTCTCGCCCTTGCTTCGGGGTCCATTTCGTAATGTATATAGCCTGCCCGCTCCAAAATCTGTAATGCCGAATGCGTTTGTACAGGGAAATGCTTAAACGTTCGGCAAAACTTGTCTATCTCGAATACGAACGAATAGCCAGCACCGCTGGCCACACCTATTTGATAATAATAGGCTAAGTCTTCGTACACCTCTTTTATATAGTCTTTTTCGGGAAAGGTTTCAGCCACGCGCTTGTTCAGTTTCCTGCGGTCGCTATTGTTCCATAGCAGCACGGCATAAGCCTTTTTGCCGTCGCGCCCTGCCCTACCCGCCTCTTGAAAGTAAGCTTCAATAGAGTCTGGGCAATCCATGTGCACCACCAAGCGCACATCGGGCTTGTCTATGCCCATGCCAAAGGCATTGGTGGCCACCATCACTCGCACCTCGTTCTGCTGCCAGCTGTTCTGTCGTTGGTTCTTTACGGCAGGTTCTAGACCTGCATGATAGAAGGTTGCAGAGATGTTTGCCGAGGAAATGTGGGAGGCAATGTCGCTGGCGTGCTTGCGACTGCGCACATAAACGATGGCCGAACCAGCCACGGCGTTGAGAATATGTATCAGTTCGGTGTGTTTATCCATTGTGTCGCGAACGATGTAGGCCAAATTTGAACGTTCGAAACTCATTCGGAACACGTTCTTTTGCCTAAAATTCAATCGCTCTTGAATGTCGTCAACCACCTTGGGAGTGGCTGTGGCTGTTAAGGCAAGCACCGCAACATCGGGTTTAAGCTTTCTAACCTCGGCAATGGCCAGGTAAGAAGGGCGGAAATCGTACCCCCATTGGCTGATACAGTGGGCTTCGTCTACGGTGACAAAACTCACTTCCATGTGTTTGAACTTGGTTTTGAAGATGTCGGAAAACAATCGTTCGGGCGACACATAAAGGAGTTTTACACCACCAAAGACGCAATTCTCGAGCGTTGTGATTATCTCGCGCCGGCTCATTCCCGAATAGATGGCGGCCGCCTGTATGCCTTTCTGCCGCAGATGGTCAACTTGGTCTTTCATCAAGGCTATCAAAGGGGTTATCACCACGCAAACACCAGACATCACCAAGGCAGGCACTTGGAAGGTGATAGACTTACCACCGCCCGTGGGCATCAGTCCAAGCGTATCCTTTCCTTGGGCGATACTCTCGATGATGTCTCGCTGGATGCCACGAAAATCGGGGTAGCCCCAATACTCGCGCAACGTTCGTTTAAACGCGTCGTGGGCGGTTTGCGTGCCGTTAGTTTCTTCCATAGGCAGTTAAAGGGCGTTGTGTTCGTCGTTCTCGTCGCTTTCGGTAAGCCTAATATCTTCTATTTGCAGTTGTACGTTGTTGTGTCTAAACACATTGTCTTCGATGGTATAGGCAATGTCAAAGCTGCGTTTCGACTTGATATAGCGTGCCGAGGCACTCTGCCCAAAGGCAATGCCGTTTACCACATTACTCGATTTAGAGTCGATAAGTTCGAGCTTGATGTGTTCTTGCTCGCGCCCCACCACCTTACTTGTGCCATAATCGTAAACATTGTTGGTGCAAAAGCGCGGTTTAAGGTTGCCCGGACCGAAGGGCGAGAACTTTTTTAAGTCGTGGTGCATCTTCTTGGTGATGTCCTTAAAGTCTATTATCTCATCAATGTGCAGTATGGCCTCGGTCTGTTCGGGCAGTATATGGCAGTCTACATATTGGTGAAAGCGTTCCACAAAATGCGGTACGTCGTCCCATCTCATGGTTAGTCCTGCGGCATAGGTGTGTCCGCCGAAGTTAATGAGCAAGTCGCGGCAACTCTTAATGGCCGAATAAATGTCGAACCCCATGACGCTGCGAGCCGAACCTGTGGCGAAATCACCATCGCGGGTAATGACAACTGTGGGTCGGAAGTAAATTTCGGTAAGTCGTGAGGCAACGATTCCAATCACGCCTTTTTTCCAATTCTCATCATACAGCACGATGCTCGACTGCTTTTTCTGACTTTCCAGGCGTGCCACAATTTGGTTTGCCTCCTCGGTCATCTGCTTGTCGATGTCTTTGCGTTGCTCGTTATATTCGTTAATGTGCTTAGCGCTTTGCAAAGCCACGTTATAATCTTTCTCTACCAACAGCGACACACTCTCTTTTCCACTCTCCATACGCCCCGATGCGTTGATGCGCGGCCCTATTTTGAATACGATGTCGCTCATGGAAATCTCTTTACCCGAAAGTCCGCATATATCTATGATGGCTTTTAAGCCCAAACTTGGGTTTTGGTTGAGCTGTTTCAGCCCATGAAAAGCCAAAATACGGTTTTCTTCTTCCACCTGCACCAAGTCGGCAGCTATGCTAACGGCACATAAGTCGAGCATGGGTATGAGCCGCGAGAAAGGAATGCCATTGTTCTTGGCAAAGGCTTGCATGAACTTAAAGCCCACGCCACAGCCCGAAAGGTGCTTAAAGGGGTAATGGTCGTCGGGGCGTTTGGGGTTAAGAATGGCTACTGCTGGCGGCATCTCTTCGTCGGGAACGTGATGGTCGCAGATAATGAAGTCGATGCCCAGCGATTTGGCGTAAGCTATTTCGTCGATGGCCTTAATTCCGCAGTCGAGGATGATAACAAGCTTTACGCCCGATTGGTGGGCATAATCTATGCCTTTGCGACTAACGCCGTAGCCTTCTTCATAGCGGTCGGGTATGTAATACTCGATGTTTGAGTAGAATTGTTGGAGGAATTTATACACGAGGGCAACCGATGTGCATCCGTCGACATCGTAGTCGCCATACACCATGATGCGCTCTTTACGTCCCATGGCATCGTTAAGCCTGTCTACGGCCACGTCCATGTCTTTCATCAGAAAGGGGTTGATGATGTCGTTGAGCTGCGGACGGAAGAAACGCTTGGCCGCACTTTCTGTTGTTATGCCCCTACGTATGAGCAATTGAGCTAGAATGGTGCTCATATTGAGTTTCTCGCCCAATTCTTTTGCCGCAGATTGCATTTGTGGCGAAAGCGGTTCGTATATCCATTTAAAGTGCATTATCGTGTTGGTTTATTGATTCTTATCCTTAATGGCGGTTCAATAAACGAACCGCATATAGGCTGTAAAGTTACTAAATACCTATGACATTTGCAGTGGACTGGCTAAAAACCTTTGGTTCTTTTGCCCTGCAATGCCATGCGCGCTATCATTTGGAAGTCCTAAATCCTTCCAAATTTTCATGCCGTCGTGCCATCATTCGCACACAAACGTTCCTTATCCATAAGCGATGGGTGGCAATACCGATAAGCCCTACCAAGCCAAGACATAAGTAACAAATAGTGGGTGAGCAGAACATGGAAAGCGTACCTACGAATATCACTGGGGTAAGTAGCGCCAAGAGACAAACAAATATGTACAGATAGTTACGTTCCACGTTTCGGCTTGACATGAGCGAGACGTTAAGTTTTTGAGTTCGCTTGTTGTAAACGGCCGACTGGAAGAAAACAAAGAACTGGAATCCCGCTGCAAAAAGACCGAATCCCAACAACATAAGCAAACTGGCCTTACCAACGAACACCATTGGCAGCATAAGCATAAAGGGCACTATAAGCAAACCACAATACACGTAGTACTTGGCTCGCAAAAGCGAATAGATGCTGTTGGGGTGTACCATAAGCATGTCGATATAGTTGCCTTCCATGCTTAACAATCGCGACAGGAGTGTAAGGCCGAGGATAACAAAGTTGTACGAACACCAAAAACGCACCATTCCATCGCCATTATAGGCTTGTGTGAAAGTGATGAGAACACTTAAAAGCGCTATCAAGAAAAAGCTATAAATGAATGTTTTGCGCGGAAACTTGTTGCGCGAAATCAATTTCCACTCCAAATGAGCGTATTCGCCAATCTCACCGTGCTGCCTGAGAAAGGCCAGTCGGTCTTTCCCATCGACCTTGGTTGCAGCTTTCTCGCTTGTCAACTCGCGCCAAATGGCACGGAATTGCACTTCTCTGTTCAGCCAAACCACCGCTATGAGTAGGGATAGAACAATGAGTAACGGCCACATTTCACCTTGCGACAGGGCTATACCTAGGCGTGAATAAACGAAAAGGGACGACGCAACCGAGCCGTTTCCCCCCAAAAACATCGGTACTGCCAAAAGGCCATACGCTGCTAAAAGCCCAAATACCCATAACAAGGATTGCGAAATGAGGGTTCGGAAAAGCACATACAGCTGGCTGTTAAGCAAGATGGTTAATCCAATAAACGCCAAAAGCAAGATGGTTGCAAGCAAACCATAGCTGAACACCACCGACATCACGCAATAGGGAACAAACAATACGTACCACCATGTGTTGCCTAGATTAAAGAGCGAGGCACCTATAAAGCTTTCAATGCAAACCTTTCGGGGTAACGGCAGCAGTGCATAGCACTTGATTATCTGTGCTGGCGTTTGCTGATAGGTGAAACGTATAAAGAGGTCTACCAACAGGATGATAGGCAAAATGCCCACTATTAGGCCGGCCGCGTTGGTGTCGCGCATGTTGTTAACCTTCAAAGAAAGCAGCACTGCAATAAACAACATATACGCGAAACCCATTATATAGCCTATATAAAATAGGTATTTGGCCGAACGATTGTGCTCGTAGTCCAAGGCGCGGCGCATGGATAACGAACGATGTCTGTATAAAGTGCGGTATAATTGCAGGCGATTCATCGGCATAAACGTTACGAAAGCGAAGGTGTTAATGGGTTTGGCTTACCTCAAATCCACCACTTCGGCACTGGGAAAGTCTTTTGAATTAAAGCTGAAAAGATGGTCGGAGAGGTTTTTATGCTGGAAATTGCTTATCGTTATGGTGGTCCATTCGCCGCCACGTTTCATCTTTACTTGTTTCGGTTTGTACGTAGCATCTACCAAAACATAGAGTTCGGGAATGCCTTTGTTGCCTTTTTCGGCCACAAGATGCACCTGATAGTCGCGCCCCACCTTGTTCATAGACAGGTTGTAGCCGCTCTTATACATATTAATAAAGGTGTAAGGGTTCATGGCAGCCTGCTGACTCTGGTTAGGGTTGCTAACATTCACCTCGTTGGTTGAGGGCAGATAACTCCATTGCGTCTTGCCATTGAACCACACAGTGGCCTTCGATGTGTGGGCATAGAACTTGTTACCCTTGATGGAAATGGTTCCGCTGATGGCTCCCAACTTGCCATTCGACAGCTTAAAGTTGGCCAAAGCCCCACCTTTATTGCCTACAATGGCGGCCGTTTTGTCCAACACTTTACGGGCATCGTTATCCTTTTGTGCCTTTGTGGCATTGAAAACGAACATCGAAAGGCAAACCAATAATAATACTTTCTTCAACATAGCTGTGTTACTTTATATCTATAGCTTAAAGTGATAATTATTTTTCGTTGTGCCGATTGGCACGATATGGCGGGGCAATAAGTGGCTTATCCAGCCCCGCGCAGCTTGGCCAAGAGGACATTCAGCGTGTTTTCGTCGGTGATGAGCACCTCTCTGGGCTTGCTGCCTTGCGCTACGCCCACAATGCCTGCCGCCTCCAACTGGTCCATCAGTCGCCCTGCACGGTTATATCCAATGGAAAAACGCCGCTGAACCATGCTTGTTGAGCCTTGTTGCGAAATAACTATGGCGCGAGCAGCCTCTTCGAAGTAGGGGTCAAGGCTGTTCATGTCGGCCGTTCCGCCACCACCCATGCCACCCTCGTCGGTGTTTGGTTCGGGCAGTTCCATTGGTTCTATTGGGCCAGGTTGGTCTGCAATGAACCTGTTGATGCGCTCAACTTCGGGTGTATCTACAAATGCGCACTGCACACGAACAGGCTCATTGCCGTTAAGGAAAAGCATATCGCCGCGCCCGATGAGCTGATTGGCACCTGGGCGGTCGAGAATGGTACGCGAGTCAATCATTGCGCTCACCTTGAAAGCCATTCTTCCTGGAAAGTTTGCCTTGATGTTACCTGTGATAATGCTTGTTGTTGGGCGTTGGGTTGCTATCACCATGTGTATGCCTACGGCACGCGCAAGCTGTGCAATACGTGCTATTGGCAACTCTATTTCTTTGCCGGCAGTCATGATAAGGTCGCCGAACTCGTCGATAATCACCACGATATAGGGCATGTACTCGTGTCCCTTGGTGAGGTTTAACTGATGGTTGACAAACTTATCGTTGTATTCTTTAATGTTACGCGCCCCTGCCATCTTCAACATGTCGTAGCGCGTGTCCATCAGTTTGCAAAGACTGTTGAGCGTACGAACCACTTTTGTAACGTCCGTTATGATGGGTTCATCATCTTCTTCGGGCACTTTGGCCAAGAAGTGGTTAACGATGGGCGAGTAAATGCTGAACTCAACCTTCTTCGGGTCTATCAAAACAAGCTTTAATTCGTTGGGATGTTTCTTGTAGAGCAAAGAGGTGATGACGGCATTAAGGCCAACCGACTTACCTTGACCCGTTGCACCAGCCACAAGCAAGTGTGGAATTTTGGCTAAGTCTACCATAAACACTTCGTTGGTGATGGTTTTTCCCAAGGCCAAAGGCAGGTCCATCTTTGTTTCTTGGAACTTCTTTGAATTGAGAATGCTCTCCATCGACACGATGTTGGGCTTGTTATTGGGCACCTCTATGCCGATAGTGCCTTTGCCGGGAATGGGTGCGATGATGCGAATACCCAGTGCGGCAAGGCTCAGAGCAATGTCGTCTTCTAGGTTTCGTATCTTATTGATGCGCACACCCTCGGCTGGCGTTATCTCGTAGAGCGTAATGGTTGGGCCAACCGTTGCCTTAATCTCCCTTATTTCAACGCCAAAGTCGCGCAACACCTTGATAATCCGGTCGTTGTTGGCCTTCAATTCGGTCATGTCCACGTAGGGCTTGTTGTCCTTGTCGTAGGCTTTCAGTAAGTCGAGCGTGGGGTATTTGTAAGATAAGAAAGGCTCTAAGGGGTTAATGGGCGTACTCAACACATCGGCAGCGGTTAGTTCTCGGCCGCTAGCTGTTTCTTCTGCTTGTGGAATTTCCACTTTCAGCTGCGCCGAAGGGTCGCCATTCGCCTGCTGTCCCTTATGGGTATGTGCACCGCCAAACGCTTTATCGCCACCTAACCCCATTGTTCCGTCGGTGAGATCTACAACCGTTGGCAGCTCATCTTCTTCGTCATTGAGGTCTTCTTCGTCGTTTGTGGTCTTGTTTTCTCGTTGTGTTTCAATCTCCACTTCCTCGTCTCTGTCGGCAGGAACGGTTCTACTTCCATTGTTAGCAATGGTGAATTTCACCTTGCTAGTGATGTATTTAACGGGATTTATCGCTTTGCGAACAAACGAAACAGTCTCTGCGCTAAGGTAAGTTAGAAACGCCAAAGCCACGATAAACAACAAGGCAGTAAGTCCGGGAGTGCCTATCATGTTCTCGATGTTCTGCACACAAAACAGCCCATGATTGCCACCTGGGTTGAAGGTAAGGTTACCTGTAAGCGGGGTAAGGAACTTAGCGAAGGCCACCGAACACCAAATCATGATGATGGCAAGGTAAAAGAAGGTTTTCCAAAGGTTTACTTTATAAGCGCGCGTTAGCTTAGCTCCCACCAAAAGGATGAAGACGGGAATGGCAAAAGCTGCGAAACCGAAG
This sequence comes from Prevotella sp. HMSC073D09, assembly GCF_001814145.1. Taxonomy (NCBI): domain Bacteria; kingdom Pseudomonadati; phylum Bacteroidota; class Bacteroidia; order Bacteroidales; family Prevotellaceae; genus Prevotella; species Prevotella sp. HMSC073D09. Next base: position 8,406 of record NZ_KV815051.1, read on the forward strand.
TTGAGCGTTATGAGCGTGTAGGCCAAAATAGCACCCAACGAACCGCAATAGTTGGAAAATTCCTTGCCTGTATTGAGCCATTCGCCGGGGCGAAGGTCTTCCAAAATGCTTTGATCAGCCTTGCCTGTGGTGAAAAAAGAGAACATAGCTAAGCCCACATACACAGCCATGAGGATGAGTACGACACCTAAAACGAAGTCGGTCCGTTCGTTGCTTATCTTGAATATGCCGCTAAGTGAGAACGTTGAGCTTTTCCTTTTTGGCTTACTCTCTGTCTTTCTTTTTACCATCGTTGTTTTTTTATCTGAAAATCAACTGCAAAATTAGCGTAAAAAACCAAGAAAGGCCTATAAAGTCACAACTTTTTTCTAATTTTGCAACACGTTATAACTCGAAGTGGAAATGAGAAAGATTATATATAACAAATTCGATAAGAAAAGCATTGCACAACTTCCAACTGTCACCTTCCCCGGCAAAACGGTGGTGGTGATGAGCGAAAGCGAGGCAGAAAAGGCAGTGGACTTCCTTCTTAGCCGAGACATCTTGGGCGTAGACACCGAGACGCGTCCCTCGTTTAAGAAGGGGGAAACGCACATGGTGTCGCTCTTGCAGGTGTCAACAAGCGACGTTTGTTTCCTTTTCAGGCTCAACCACATTGGCATAACCCCTGCCATCTTGCGCCTTTTAGAAAATAAGGCGGTGCCGATGGTGGGCCTGTCACTTCACGATGACATGCTCTCCTTGCACAAGCGAGTTGCTTTCACGCCAGGTTATTTTATTGACTTGCAAGACCTTGTGGGCGAATTGGGCATCGAAGACCTAAGCCTGCAAAAGCTCTACGCCAACCTATTCCACCAAAAAATAAGTAAAAGACAACGGCTAACAAATTGGGATTCGGATGTTCTGAACGACAAGCAGAAAGCGTATGCCGCACTCGACGCATGGGCTTGCATCAACTTATATAAGGAAATCTTGCGCCTAAAACAAAGTGGCGACTACGAATTGGTGATTAACGAGCAAGACTAACGCCAGGTCATTTGCAACCAAACACTTATCCAACATCATCTGGCAATATTAACAGTATGTACAAATCAATATATCTTAAAAAGGGAAAGGAAGAAAGTTTAAAGCGTTTTCACCCCTGGGTGTTCTCTGGGGCCATCAGTCATTTTGCCGAAAAGGGCGACATTGACGAGGGTGAACTGGTGCGCGTGCTCACAAATGGGGGCGACTTTATCGCCGTGGGGCATTATCAAATCGGCTCTATCGCCGTACGTGTGCTGTCTTTCAGGGATGTGAAAATTAACGCCGACTTCTGGAAAACCCGCCTAACCTCGGCACTAAACGCCCGTTTGGCCATCGGCATTGCCAACAAAGCCGACAACGACACCTATCGACTGGTGCATGGCGAAGGCGACAATCTGCCTGGACTAATCGTTGATTGCTACGGAAAAACGGCCGTGATGCAAGCCCATAGCGTGGGTATGCACCTTGCCCGACACGAGATTTGCAAGGCATTGGTCGAGGTTATGGGCTCTCGCATAGAGAATGTGTATTACAAAAGTGACACTACCCTACCCTTCAAAGCCGAGTTGGGACAAGAGAATGAGTTTATCTATGGCGGCAGCGAGAACAATACGGGCATGGAAAACGGCTTGCTTTTCCACGTTGATTGGCTGAAAGGACAAAAGACTGGGTTCTTCATCGACCAGCGCGACAACCGTTCGCTGCTCGAAAAGTATGCAATGGGCAAAAGCGTTCTCAACATGTTTTGCTACACGGGAGGCTTTTCGGTGTATGCCATGCGCGGCAACGCCAAGCTCGTTCACTCGGTAGACAGTAGTGCAAAGGCCATCGAACTGACCAACCAAAACGTGGAACAGAACTTCCCCAACGACAACAGGCACGAGGCTTTCTGCGAAGACGCATTCAAATTTCTAAACGCCAACGAGAACAAGTACGACCTCATTGTGCTAGACCCCCCTGCATTTGCTAAGCATCGCGCCGCACTTCACAATGCACTTAAAGGCTATACGCGGCTCAACGCTAAGGGGTTCGAGTGTATTAAGCCTGGCGGCCTGCTCTTCACATTCAGTTGCAGTCAGGTGGTTACCAAAGACCAATTCCGCAATGCGGTGTTTACGGCTGCCGCACAAGCTGGTCGCAAGGTTCGCATCATGCACCAATTGCACCAACCTGCCGACCATCCCATCAACATTTTCCATCCCGAAGGCGAGTATTTAAAGGGGCTTGTGCTATACGTAGAATAGGCCTGGCCTCACCCAATAACACCCCAAGCGTGCATGAAGAAGATTGAACGAGAGGTAAGCCAATACATCGACCGCCACAACTTGCTTTCGCCAAGTGGTCGATACCTCGTTGCCCTGTCGGGTGGAGCCGACAGTGTGGCGCTCTTCCGCATGCTCTTACGTCTGGACTACAATGTAGATGCCGTGCATTGCAACTTCAAGCTACGCGGCGAAGAGTCGTTTCGCGACGAGGCCTTTTGCGAAAATCTATGCAGAGAACACGGCGTAGCTTTCCATACTGTACACTTCGACACCGCCGAATACGCCGCCTTGCACAAGCTTAGCATAGAAATGGCAGCACGCGAACTGCGCTACAACCATTTCGAAAAACTTCGCAACGACCTCGATATGGACGGAATTTGCGTGGCCCATCATCAAGACGACAACGTAGAAACCATGCTCATCAACCTCATAAGAGGCACGGGGCTAAGCGGTCTTACGGGCATGAAACCTCGAAATGGGTACGTGTTGCGCCCCCTACTCGCCGTTTCGCACGCCCACTTGCTTAACTATCTGCAAGCACTGGGCCAAGCATACGTAACAGACAGTACCAACCTGACCACCGATTTCACACGAAACAAAATCAGGCTAACGCTTGTTCCCCTGTTAACAGAAATCAATCGCGTTTCTACAAACAACATCGCGAAAACAATAGAAAGGCTTGCCGAGGCTGAAAAGATATTTAATCCTGCCATCGAAAGCCATGCAAGCGATGTTACGGTGGTGCGCGAAGATACACCCAGATGGCGGTTGGGCATCTCGATAGACAGGCTACGGCAAACACCTTCGCCCGAATACGTGCTCTTCCAACTAATACATCCCCTGGGCTTTACGCCTGCTCAGATAGAACAGATAGCGCAAAGTGCTGACCAACAAACGGGTAAGCTGTGGCAATCGCCCACACATACACTTGTTGTTGATAGGCAAATGCTCTTGGTTGAACAAACGATGAACGCTGACGAACTGGCCAGAACAATGCGCATACCCGAAGAAGGAACCTATGTTTACACCCCCGATGTGCGCATAAAAGTGAGTAAGGGCGCGAAAGACCAAGGTTTTTCACCCAGTAAGGCTCCCCATTGTGCACATCTCGACATGGCCAACATCGCCTTTCCGTTAATGGTTAGGCACATAAAAACGGCCGACCGATTTGTGCCTTTCGGCATGCGGAGCTCTAAATTGGTAAGCGATTTTCTAACAGACAGAAAACGCTCGTACTTCGACCGACAACGACAGCTAGCCGTTTTCGATGCCAACGATGCGCTTTTGTGGCTCGTGGGCGAACGCACAGACAACCGTTTTAGGATAACGGAAAGAACAACCAACTTTTTACAACTCGACTATCTGGAGATTTAAATTCCTTAGTTTGCCAGTTTGTATGTTTCTTAATTCTTTGGTCTTTGTATTCGCCACAAAGTTTATAAGTTCGTCATATTTTGTTGAAGTGGCGTGTGGTATTATGCACATCTTCAAAATCTTATAAGCTTTTAAACCTCTAACGCGGGCGTTTGCCCAATTCGTAAAATCTCAACAGAACAATCCTTACGGCGTATTTGTCGCCAAGAAGTGATTGGAAGAAACAATTATCAAACCAAAAAGACAATGAAAAAGGCTATTATTATGGGCGCATCTTCGGGCATTGGCTATGCCGTTGCCAAGCGTCTCATTGAAGAAGGTTGGATGGTGGGACTTTCTGCCCGCCGACTAGAACCGCTAGAAACATTAACACAGCTGGCTCCCGAACGGGTATTTACACAGCGCATTGACGTAACCGACACTGAGGCTACAACGCCTCTATCGCAACTCATCGCTCGCTTGGGTGGTATCGACCTCTATTTTCATGCCTCAGGCATTGGTAAACAAAACACTTTGCTAGACGAAAGCATCGAGCAAGCCACACTAGCCACCAACGTAATGGGCTTTGCACGCATGGTTGACTTCGTGTTTAACTACATGGCCGACAACGGTGGCGGACACATAGCCATCATTTCGTCGGTTGCAGGCACCAAGGGTATTGGCAGCGCGGCATCGTACAGCGCGTCTAAAACATTCCAAAATGCTTATATCCAAGCTCTCGACCAATTGGCAGTAAAGCGTGGATTGCCCATAATCTTCACCGACATAAGGCCTGGCTTTGTAGACACCCCCATCCTTACGGGCGACAACTACCCGATGCTGATGACGGTTGAACATGTTGCCGAGCGTATTATGTGGGCATTAAAACGCAAAAAACGTGTGCGAATTATCGACTGGCGTTATCGACTGATGGTTCGTATTTGGCGCATGATACCCAATTCTATTTGGCGCAAAATGAAGATTGGCAAAGCCTAATGCGGCAATCCATCGCTTCGAAAGTACAATAAAGGCGAAAATGTTCGCACATTTCGTTATATTTTATTAAATTTGCAGGCGTTTTTCAGGAAACAAAAATACAAACACTTAGTTTAACACAAGCGATGAAAATAGAAGAAAGTCAACACGTTGAGTCCAAGAAACTGTTGCGAAGAAAGTTAGACCTATTACTTCGAACAGGCCAAATCCTCGTTGAAAGTTCGGCAGACACGAGCCGCATTATGCGTAACATGAAACGAACCGCCGCCTATTTGGGGTTAAAAGAAGAGCATCTGCACATCCACATCACCTACAACATGTTGATGGTGAACCTCAGCGATGGTGCACATTCGTTTTCAAAATTCCAGCGTTGCGACAAGCATGGCATTGAGATGCGTGCCATTTCCGACATCAGCAAGCTGTCGTGGAGTGCCATCAGAGAAGACTATTCGTTAGACCGCTACGAGGAAGAACTCAACAAAATCAGCAAGCGCAAGCGCAGTTACACGCCCTGGCAGGTAGCCATAGCGGCAGGTTTTGCATGTGGAGGTTTCTGCATTCAGTTCGGTTGCGATTGGACGGCCTTCTTTTACGCATCTCTTGCAGCAGCCTTGGGGTTCCGTTTGCGTACAAAACTCAACGAGATAGGCTCTAACGGCTATGCCAACATTGCCATTGCGGCCTTTGTTTCTACTATCATAGCATGGCTGTTGGGTACATTTGCCAACTCGCAGTTGGTGGCCGACATGCCCCAATGGCTTGCCCATGCACTACAAACCACCACCCCCTGGCATCCACTTATGGCCTGCACGTTGTTTATTGTGCCAGGGGTGCCTATCATCAACTTTGTTAGCGATGTGCTCGACAACAACATCGAGGTGGGTATTGTGCGTGGTGTCAACACCATACTCATCGTCGCTGCTATGGCATTCGGCATAGTAGTGGCCATACGCGTGTGTGGAATAGACAACTTTGTAAGGGACCTTAGCATGACACCCCACCACGCTTATTGGGAATATGCCATAGCGGCCGCCATCTCGGCCATGGGCTTTGCCACCATTTACAACTTCCCTCCTAAGCAATTGTGGATACTCGCACTGGGCGGAATTGTGGCCGTATGCACCCGAAACTATGTTAATTTAGGAGACAGTTCTCACAACATCGGACTTGATTTAGGGCCTGTTATTGGCTCGTTAGTTGGCGCATCGCTCATCAGCATCATCTATGTCAAGGTGGTTCATTGGGTTCATCTACCACACCAGTGTCTTTCCATACCCACAGTCATACCTATGGTGCCTGGTGTGCTGATGTACCGTTGCCTTTTTGCTTTGCTAGACATGCACGGTGTTGTGGGCGAACTAACCACTGCCATGACAAATGGTATCCGTGCATCGCTCATTGTGTTGTGCATTGCCGTTGGTGTGGCCATCCCCAACATCTTTGCAAGGAAGTGGATTGCACCCAATAGACAACGCAAACTAAAACGGTTGATTGAAGAAAGAAAAGCACGTGGTAGGTTTGTAGACCTTGACGAGGTGGATATCTAACAGAAATTATGAGTTGGTGAGTTTTTGAGTTTATGAGTTGATGATTTTTTGAGTTAGTGAGTCTATGAACGGATGAGTTAATGAGTTTACTTGTCGCAACTTTTAGTTTTCAACAAAGAAGTACTTGGTTTAACTTCGTTACCTCTTTCCTCTTGAAGTAAAACTCAATAACCCACCAACACATAAACTCAAAAAAAATCATCTACTCATCAACTCACTAACTCTTCAACTCAAAAACTTAAATTTTTATCTTTTATTTTACAATACCATTCAAATTTTCACTTCGTTCTAGCGAGAATATTGCCTAAAAAGTAGCAAAATGACCACAATTCTTGGTCTTTCACGTCCTTTGCTTTGTCAGTTTTAAAGAAAACAACCTGCATTTTGCACCATTTCGCCTTTCTATTTTGGTTGTCGGCTCGTAATTTTCCAAGCCCAATTATACGCTTTTAACCCCCCAAACCCCACATTTTAGCATAAATTCTGCCCTTCGAGCCATGTTTTTAATGGCCTTAAAGGCTCTTATCTCTTTCCTTATAGTGTATATTTATGCTTATCATCTTGCATTTAACCACATTTTTGGCTTACGTTTAGCACCAAAACGCCTTGCATTTAGCACCAAAACGCACTGCATTTAGCACCAAAACGCACTGCGTTTAGCGCCAAAATACACTACATTTAGCACCAAAACGCACTGCGTTTAGCTACAAATAGCCCAAAATCTGGCACAAATGACGGTTCTTTGAAATAAATATTCATTTTTCCTGCATTTACGTCTACCCCCATTTTGCACCAAAACAAACCTTCGCGAGAATCGATTTTTTGCGACAAGTTGGGCGATTGATGGATTGGATGGGCACTTTTGATGTTAAAAAACAAGCGTAAATATTTACATTCTTGCGTAAAGAAACAAAATGAACGGCCTGTGAACGTTGCAAACATACCTCTTGGTGTGTACGAACTGAAAAAGGAAATGTGGCATTACTAGTATGCCGACATAAAACGATTGGCAGGACCAATAGCCCAAATTTAGCAAGGTAAAAACTTATCATGAGAACAAAAAGACAGATTAAGTGTGATTTGTAGCATTAGATTCTGTAAGAGGTACATGTTTATAAAACGTTTAGAAGGAGACAATAATACCCAACAAAAAGGGCAGACGATGAACTCGCCTGCCCCTTTTGTTATTCTAGTGCAAGATAATGAATGTGAACAATTATCCCAATGCTAATCTTTCGAGAGATTGAGATTGTAAACCGTTACGCCGATGAACGTGAGCATGGCAACGAACAGAACAACGGGTGTGAAACTCGTTAGGTTTAAGCCATACAGTGCATCATAGAACTGCGAGCTTAGGATGTGGCCAATGCGTGCCACCTGTTCCCAACCCCGCGTAAGCAGAATAAACGCCAAACCCACCATGCAACAGAAGAGCGTCCATACCCTGTTGTAGGTGCGGATGGCCGAACGGGGTAGCTTTTGCATCACCCGTTCAGAAAAGCCGTTGTCGAATATTTCTTGTTTATGCTCCGAAAAGAAGTGCATCAACAATTCGTCATCTCTTTCTGTCATATCCATTTTCTTTTAAGTATCTGGTCATTTTTTCTTTTCCTCTGAACAAATGCGACTTTACTGTTCCTGCGGCCATGCCCGTTATCTCGGCTATTTTGTCGATGGGCTGACCTTCCATTAGCTGTAAAGTAACACATATTCGTTCGTAGTTGCTCAGCCTGTTCAATGCTTCGTAAATGTCGAGCGAAACGGTTGTGTCGGAAACCTCTGCGTTTCGCCGTGCTACCTCCGTCGTTTCCAAATCTTCAGTGTGTTTATTGCTGCGCGTATAGTCGTAGAAAACATTGTAGGCGATGCGATATAGCCAGGTGGAAAAAGCCGAGTCGCCCCTGAATTTGGTGATGTTGAGATAGGCTTTTACGAATGTGTCTTGTGCCAAGTCGTCGCTCAACGGCTCGTTTCCCAACGTTTGGTTGAGAAAGAATCGCCTGATGGGCGACTGATACCTCACAACCAGCTCGTTAAAAGCTTTACGGTTGTGTTGTTCAGCCGCCAAGGCAACCAGTGCGTTATCGTTGAGCTGCGTCACGTTCATTTAGAATTCGGGATGGTTGTTTTCGTCTTTATTTTCGTGTTTCTTGCGAGATGCGCGCGCCATATACACCTGTCCAAGCCCGTAGCACAGCACCAACAGACCCACACCAGCAAGGCCTTCTGCATCGAACATGAAGAACATCAGTGCCAGTCCCAAGCCAAGAGCCGAGTTCTTAACACCTTTTTTCCACAGCATTTCATCGCTTTCGGCAAACGCGGCATCAGCCTTTGCAGGCGGCAATTGACCCATTTCCATGGCCTTCATCGACAATTTTACGCGGTCGTTGTGTCGCTTTACCATATAATAGATAATGAAACCGAAGATTAGGAAGGGCGCACACGCAAGAATAAAACCGAGAAAGACGATAATAACGACTACACCCGTGTCTTTTGGGCCATGGCCAACAACTCTATTAATGAAATGGCCAAAATCTTCGTGGACGTCATCGTCGTCGTCCCACGAGCTGGATACAGAGGCACTATCCGAACCCGAACCGTTGGCAGAAGCAGTGTCTGAATACACCTCAATGGCCGCAGATGCGCTGTCGGCCTTTACCGATACGGTTGTTGTTCTGTGGCGATGTCGGTGTTTGGGGGTGGCATCCATAGCCGTAACTCCGACCAGAAACAGCATGGAAAATGCCAATAGATATTTTTTCATTGTGTTGTTGTTTATCGTTTTTACGTATATAAGACGTGAACAAATGCGATTTAGTTGCAGAATATGCGAAAAAATGTATCGTAAAAGTGACGGGAGTGATGATGTAAATCGGATTTTTATTTGTATTTTTGCATGTCGACGCATTGATTGATATTCGTACAACTATGATAAATGAAATAGATAAACATATAGAGTTAAAGGGAGTAAGGGTAAACAACCTCAAAAACATCAGCCTTAACATACCTCGAAATAAGTTCATTGCCATTGCTGGCGTTAGCGGGTCGGGCAAGTCTTCGTTGGCTTTCGACACGCTTTATGCCGAAGGGCAGCGCCGTTATGTGGAGTCGCTCTCATCATACGCACGCCAATTTCTCGGCAATATGAGCAAACCCGAATGCGATTTCATTAAGGGTTTGCCACCTGCCATTGCCATCGAACAAAAGGTTAACACGCGAAACCCACGCTCAACAGTGGGCACTTCTACCGAAATATACGAATACATGCGCCTGCTCTTTGCACGGATAGGCAAGACCATATCGCCTGTTTCGGGACAAGAAGTGAAGAAACACAGTGTGGAAGACGTGATACAATGCACCAAACAATATTCTAACGGAACGAAGTTCGTGGTGCTTGCGCCCATCCATGTACCAGAGGGGAGAACATTCGAGAAACAACTCACCATGTTTGTGCAAGAGGGCTATACCCGGTTGTGGCACAAGGGCGACTTTGTTCGCATTGACGAGCTTGTGGAAAATGAGGAAAGGCTGAAAGCTGCCAACGCCGACGAATACCTATTGCTCATTGACCGACTTGCCGTAGACGACAGTAAGGAACATCTTTCACGACTAACCGACTCGGTAGAGACCGCCATGTACGAAGGGCACGGCGAATGTAGGCTGGTGTTTCTTCCTTCCAACATCACCTACGAATTCTCTTCGCGATTTGAAGCCGATGGCATGACCTTCGAAGAGCCATCGGACAACATGTTTGCTTTCAACTCTCCGCTAGGCGCTTGCCCCACATGCGAGGGCTTTGGCAAGGTTATCGGCATAGAAGAAAGCCTTGTTATACCCAACTCCACGCTTAGCGTGTACGATGGTTGCGTGCAATGCTGGCATGGCGACAAGATGGGCATTTGGAAAGAAGAGTTTTGCAGGCGTGCTGCACAAGATAACTTTCCCATCTTTAAGCCTTACTTCGAGTTGTCGAGAAAGGAAAAAGACATGCTTTGGCACGGACTTCCATCCGAGAAGGGCCGCGACATCAGCGAACAAGTGTGCATCGATGCCTTCTTTCAGATGGTACGTGAGAACCAATATAAGATACAATACCGCGTGATGCTGAATCGCTATCGAGGCAAAACAACTTGCCCCGAATGTCATGGAACACGCTTGAAGAAAGAGGCTACATGGGTTAAGATAGACGGAATGAGCATTGCCGACCTCGTGGAAATGCCCATCGGCAAGCTTAAAACATGGTTCGACAACTTGCAACTAAACGACTATGACGCTAAGATTGCTGCCCGTTTGCTCACCGAAATAAACAACCGACTACAATTCTTGCTCGACGTAGGGTTGCATTACCTCACGCTTAACCGCCAATCAAACACGCTTAGTGGCGGCGAAAGCCAGCGCATACAGCTCACCACATCGCTAGGCAGCTCGCTAGTAGGCTCGTTATACATTCTCGACGAGCCCAGTATAGGCCTACATAGTCGCGATACCGACCGCTTAATAAAGGTTCTGAACGACCTTGTACAAATTGGAAACACTGTAATTGTTGTGGAGCACGACGAGGATATACTGCGAAAGGCCGACCATCTCATTGATGTTGGCCCCGATGCTGGACGTTTGGGCGGCGAAATTGTATTTAATGCCCCTGCATCCTACATCACAAAGGATGCCTTAGAGAAGTACCCCAACAGCCATACCGTTGCTTATCTCACGGGAGCAGAGAAGATTGACACGCCAACATCAAGGCGCAAGTGGAACCAGTCGATACTATTGAAGGGCGCACGCATGAACAATCTCAAAGGCATTGATGTTACCTTTCCGCTCAATGTGCTGACAGTTGTAACGGGCGTAAGCGGTTCGGGAAAGTCATCGCTCATCAAAGGCATACTTCATCCTGCCCTTAAACGCAGCATGGGCGATGTTGCCGATGCACCAGGAGAGTTCATTGCGTTGGAAGGCGACCTTAAACGGGTGAAACATATAGAGTTCGTAGACCAAAATCCCATCGGCAGAAGTACGCGTTCTAACCCTGCCACATATGTTAAAGCATACGAACCCATACGTCAACTCTTCGCAAATCAGCCCTTAGCCAAGCAATTGGGGTTCTCGGCTCAATACTTTTCGTTCAATGCCGAGGGCGGACGATGCGAGGAATGTAAGGGTGCAGGCGTGATAACTGTGGAGATGCAGTTCATGGCCGACTTGATTTTAGAATGCGAAACGTGTCATGGCCAACGCTTCAAACAAGACGTTTTGGATGTTCGCTACGAAGGAAAGAACATTAACGACATTCTAGACCTAACGGTTTCGGAGGCCATTGAGTTCTTCGCCGCACATAAACAAACAGTTATTGTCAATAGATTACAGCCACTTGAAGACGTTGGCTTGGGTTATATTAAGCTAGGTCAAAACTCGTCTACCCTTTCAGGAGGCGAAAATCAGCGCGTGAAACTAGCGTATTTCATTGGACAAGAGAAGGCCGAACCTACGCTTTTCATCTTCGATGAGCCTACCACAGGACTTCATTTCCATGACATTAAGCGGCTGTTAGCGGCTATGAGCGCACTGATTGAACGCGGCCACTCTGTCATTGTGATTGAACACAACATGGATGTGATAAAGTGTGCCGACCATGTTATCGACCTTGGACCCGATGGAGGCGACCGCGGAGGTAAGTTAGTGTTTGCCGGAACACCCGAAGAACTGGCCAATTGCAAAGAGAGTATTACCGGAAAATACTTGAAAGAACAGTTGGAAAGCTAACAAACCACACCCCACCCTATCCCAACAATGGGCAAAATGCTAATGGCAGTTGGCAGAACAGCATATAACATTCGTTCAACCAACTGCCATTAAGCATCTGGGTTTAAGAGAAACCCCTCATGAATAATGCGCCTTAGTTTTGTTTTTGATGTTGTTTTCAGCAGATTGTCATTGGGCAAGCATAGTGTTCTTTTCTCACCAAGGCAATGTTCAAGCAAGCTTGGCATTGTTCGTTTGGCTTAACAAAAGCATTCGCCTAAAAGGTCAATCCGGTGTTTGCGGCAAGTGTGTATCTTAGTTTTAGGTAGATTGCAGACCTCTTTGTGTCTGCGCCACATTGCAGTGCGTAGTTGTCGCCACACCAACGCATGTATATCAAGAGGGGCGTTTCAAAGTGTTTTTTACTTCAACAGTTTCTCAGTAAGTTTCTCCAACATGTCTTTGGTCATCGAGTCGAGGTCGTATTGCGGCATCCAGCCCCACTCTTTCCTTGCAGCCGAATCGTCCATTTGGTCGGGCCAGCTGTCGGCGATGCTCTGTTTCAAGGGGTCAACTTCGTAAACCATTTCAAACTCAGGCTTGTATTTCCTAATGGCTTGGTAAATGGTTTCAGGGTCAAAGCTCATAGAGGCGATGTTAAAACCGTTGTGATGTACCAGTTTATCCTTGTCGGCCTCCATCAGTTGAATGGCAGCATGCAGGGCATCGGGCATGTACATCATATCCATACGCGTGCCCTTACCGATGGGACAAACAAACTTTTCGCCTTTAACTGCCGAATAATAGATGTCTACGGCGTAGTCGGTTGTTCCACCTCCGGGAGGCGTTACGTACGAGATGATACCAGGGAAGCGTACCGAACGCGTGTCTACTCCATATTTTTTTTGGTAGTAGTCGCTCAACAATTCGGTTGTAACTTTCGATACGCCATAGATAGTTGCAGGGCGTTGAATGGTGTCTTGCGGTGTCATTACATGCGGCGTGTCGGGTCCGAACGAACCAATCGAGCTTGGCGTGAACACAGCACAACCATTCTCGCGTGCCACTTCCAAGATGTTCCACAACCCGTCAATGCCGATTTTCCATGCCAATCGCGGTTTACTCTCGGCCACAACAGAAAGCAAAGCGGCCAAGTTATAGATGGTGTCGATGTTGTACTTGCGCACCACTTCGGCAATCATCTCCGGATTTGTCACGTCGGCAATGGCACAAGGTCCTGCATCTTTCAGCTCGCCCTTGGGCTCTGCGCCCTGAATGTAGCCTGCCACCACGTTACTGTTACCGTAACGTTTCCTTAATTCACCAGTAAGTTCAGAACCTATCTGGCCCGTAGATCCAATGACTAAAACATTTTTCATAACTGTTTTATCTGTTTTTTTGTTTTTCAGATGCAAAGTAAACGCTTTTTCTTATATGTATAAAAAGTTAATATTTAAAGAAGTTTAAAATTTAGCGAGTTCGCAAAAAAAACTCCTTTTACAACCTTTGTATCAAAAAAAATGATTTACTTTGTCCCTTGTAACTTAAATTTAAGGATCATTATGTATGGCAAAATGAAAGAACATCTCAGCAAGAGCCTCGCTGAGATTAAAGAGGCCGGACTCTATAAAGAGGAAAGGCTCATTGAGAGTGCTCAGCAAGCTGCTATCACGGTGAAGGGAAAAGAAGTGCTGAACTTCTGCGCCAACAACTACTTAGGCCTGTCTAACCATCCTCGTCTTATCGAAGGTGCAAAGCGCATGATGGACCGCAGGGGATTTGGCATGTCGTCTGTTCGCTTTATCTGTGGCACACAAGATGCCCATAAAGAGCTGGAGCAGGCCATTTCTAACTACTTCCAAACCGAAGACACCATTCTCTATGCCGCCTGTTTCGACGCTAACGGAGGTGTGTTCGAACCACTTTTCACCGACGAAGACGCCATTATCAGCGATGCGCTTAACCATGCATCCATCATCGACGGCGTTAGACTCTGCAAAGCAAAACGCTATCGCTACCAAAACGCCGACATGGCCGACCTTGAACGCTGTCTGCAAGAGGCGCAACAACAGCGTTTCCGCATCATCGTTACCGATGGCGTATTCTCTATGGACGGCAATGTGGCACCCATGGACCGCATTTGCGACCTGGCCGAAAAGTACGATGCGTTGGTAATGGTAGACGAATCGCACTCGGCTGGTGTGGTTGGTGCAACGGGGCATGGCGTTAGCGAACTCTGTAAGACCTATGGCCGCGTAGACATCTACACAGGAACATTGGGTAAGGCCTTTGGTGGCGCATTGGGCGGATTTACTACTGGCCGTAAAGAAATTATCGACATGTTGCGCCAAAGAAGTCGTCCTTACCTCTTCTCAAATTCACTTGCGCCTTGCATCATTGGCGCCAGCATCGAAGTTTTCAAGATGTTGGCCGAGAGCAACGAACTTCATGACAAGCTAGTAGACAACGTTAACTACTTCCGCGACAAGATGATGGCGGCAGGTTTCGACATCAAACCCACTCAAAGTGCCATCTGTGCGGTAATGCTTTACGATGCCAAACTATCGCAAGTGTATGCATCGCGCATGCTCGACGAAGGCATCTACGTAACGGGTTTCTACTATCCTGTTGTTCCCAAGGAGCAAGCACGCATCAGGGTGCAAATTTCCGCAGGCCACAATCGCGAGCAGCTAGACAAGTGTATTGGGGCTTTCATTAAGGTAGGTAAAGAGCTTGGAGTGCTAAAATAAGCCCTCCCACCTTTTATATATACGCTCCCGAAGGATTTCATCTGTCCTTCGGGAGTTTTTCTTTGTCAACTCTTCAAAGATAGACTTTATTAACTTGCGTACCCTTCTCTTTCAAAAAGAAAGGGGACACAACCTCTTGGTTGCATCCCCTTATGAAGTTGTTATGCTAACAGAACTAAGTCTTAGCAAACCTTTTCCAATCGTTTGAGAATGGAGAAGATAAACAAGGCAGACAGCAAGCAGCAAACAATAAGTACGCTCCATACCATCCACAATTGCATGTCGCCCCATAGATAACCGATGATGGCAACAAGATAGTTACCGATGGCCGTAGCCACAAACCATCCACCCATCATCATTCCCTTATACTTAGGAGGTGCAACCTTAGAGACAAACGAGATACCCATTGGCGAAAGAAGCAGCTCGGCAAAGGTTAACACGAGGTAAGTAGAAATAAGCCAGTCGGGAGAAACGAGCAAACTGTCGCTGATACCAGAGTTCTTAACTTCTGTTGGAGTGGGCAAGCCAAATGATGCAATAGCCAAAACGAGGAAACCGCAGGCAGCGATAAGCATACCATAACCGATTTTGCGAGGTGCAGTAGGTTCTTTACCCTTGCGACCTAGATAGCCAAATACGGCCAAGGATACCGGCGTTAGCGCCACAACGAAGAAAGGATTGAACTGCTGGAATATCTGGGGCAAAATCTTAATTTCGGCATCAAGCGATGAGTAATTGGCCACGATACCAATAATGGCACCAGCCAATACCAACGCAGCAATGGTTTTACCTTTGGTGGTTTTAGACTGGAATAGCGAGAATGCACCATAAACAGACACTACTATCAGTACCAAGTTAAGGATGTCGAAACCTAAGCGGTTAAGTCCAACAACCGACTTGGCGGTGTAGTCGCGCGCAAAGAAGGTCATCGTCAGTCCGTTTTGGTGGAACGCCATCCAGAAGAAAATAACTACGGCGAAAACCAACAGCAAAGCAACAATGCGCTGTTTGGTTTCAGCAGGACTTAATTCGGGTTCGGCAACGGCATCGTTACCAGCCTTGGCCGCTTTCTGTTTGTTGTTTACGTCGGCATGCTTGAAGGTTGAACGGAACACCACATAGATAATCATCGACACGATAAGTGATACGCAAGCAACGGCAAACCCATAGTTGTAAGCACGTGAAAGCTCTGAGATGTAAGTGGTACAGAAGCCGGTCATGTCACCTGCATACCCTTGTGCCGCCTTCAATTGTTCGAGCAGCACACTACCATCGGCTTTGATT
The DNA here is from genome assembly GCF_001814145.1 of Prevotella sp. HMSC073D09. NCBI lineage: Bacteria > Pseudomonadati > Bacteroidota > Bacteroidia > Bacteroidales > Prevotellaceae > Prevotella > Prevotella sp. HMSC073D09. Next base: position 24,369 of record NZ_KV815051.1, read on the forward strand.
GTTCCATCCAAGAATTGGTGTGCCAATGAAGGAATCTGCGGCTCGTAGGTGAAGTTAGAACCCGCCAACACGTAGTTGGTAATCTTGGTGGCAGCCGTGGGAGCGAAAAGCGCACCGATGTTGATGGCCATGTAGAAGAGACTGAAAGCAGTATCGCGCTTGGAACTTAATTGGGGGTTGTCGTAAAGGTTGCCCACCAACACTTGAAGGTTGCCCTTAAACAAGCCCGTGCCGCACGATATCAACGCCAACGCACCGAACATCATGGCCTTGCCGGAGAAGTCGGCGGCTGTGGGGATGGCCAGCAGCACGTAACCCAAAAACATAATGACAATACCCGAGGTTACCATCTTGCCATAACCGAACCTGTCGGCTAGGATTCCGCCGATAAGCGGCATGAAATAGACAAACCCGAGGAAACTAGCGAAGATGGTAGACGTCTCTGTAGCCGTGTAACCAAACTTGGCCTGCAAGAAGAGGGTAAAGATGGCAAGCATCGTGTAATAACCAAAGCGCTCGCCAGTATTGGCTAATGCCAATGCATAAAGTCCTTTCGGTTGACCTTCAAACATAATCGTTAATTTTTAGTTTTTAATGAATGATATTTTGTTTAATGTATTTTTCCTAGCAAAATGAAAACTTGTCTGGGTGTGGATGTCGCCATGTACATGGTTTGTCATTTCGATGTGCGGGTAAGGTCGAACAGATAGGCCATCTTCACAATGATGTTGCCGAAGTTAGAGCGGCCAAAGTAGTCGCGCTTGCTGTCGCCATAAATGTTGCCCAACCCATAATAATAACGTCCTTCTAAAAGGAAGTGTCCCACACGAGGTATGCTGTACTCCATACCCAAGCCTGCTGCTATGCCATAGTCGAACGTTCGTTCAACGGGCATGGCCTCTTGTTCCGTCACCTTATTAGCCCTGTCGGCTAGGTTTCGGGTAGACGAATCGTAATTTGTTTTAGTGCTCTCGCTAAGGTAGAAACCCATCTGAGGCCCCACCTGGAAAAAAAATTGTGCGCCACGCGCCTCCCTACCCCATGCCAAATGTGCGAAGATTGGCACTTGTATGTAGTTTATCGTGCGGCTATATTCCTCGGCCAATCCCGTAGTGGCATTCACTACGGGGTTGCGTTCCAAGTCGCGGATATCTTGTTTCCACCCCAATGAGGCGTAGTTTACCTCGGCATAGATGGAGCAGATAGTATTGAAGTATTTCTCTGATACGTATCGAAAAGACAATCCGCCTGTAACACCACCATGATAGCCTTGGTCAACACGAGGGTTAAACCCAACGTTGCTCAACACATATCCGCCATTGAAACCTATCGAGAAGTTGTTGCGGTAGGCCCCTATCTGCGCTTTGCACATAGTAGTAGCTATCAAACACGCGGCGACAATTGCCAATGTTCTTGTTTTCATGCGTTAATAACTGATTAGTTCTATCCGTTTATCGTTGGTATAACGCACCAACATGAATGCTTGGTTCTGCATTCCGCCGCTACCCACTCGCTTGAAGTTGAGCGGTGTTTGCACAGTTGCGTACGCACTTTGTGCCTTGCTGCCATTAAATGCCTTACCATATTTATGCAATCCGCGCAAGAAGAACTGGGCATGGTCGTAGCCCATCAGCGCAAACTTGGGTAAAGCGTATAGCGGTTCCACACCAAACCAATGACGGTAGCCTGCTTCCAGCTGCTGTGTTCGCGTCGAGAGTGGATTGTAATAGAAGGTGGTGGGGATGTGGGCATTGAACCTAAAGAAGTTGTCGAGGTTGTTTCTGGTGTACATCAACCACTCTGTATAGCCGTAAAGCGACACCACAACACTTGGATTGCTAGCTACAAGCCCTTTAAGTTTGGCCATAGCCACCGTTAGTTCGGGCGAACGGCCTGTGTTAAGCACAACAACGTTAGGCTGCGTACGACTGAATGCCTTAGCAAAAAGTTCTTCGCTCGACTTCAAGTTGGTAATGCTGTACTTTACACCTCGAGCATTCAAACGGTTACGAAGGCCGAAAGTAAAGATTCCTTTCTTGCTTGTAGAGTCGTTACAGTCGATAAACACTGCATGTTGGTTTCCGAAACGTGAGATAAAGGCATCTATTGCGGCATTGTTCAGGTCGTCGGTAGATTGATAAACTTGAAAAATCTCAGGGTTACGACTTACTTCGTCGCCCCAAATGGAGAAGGGAATAACCATCTTAATTCCAGCCCCTTTGCAGAAGTCGGACAGGGGCTTCACCTGCTTTGTGTACAACGGGCCGAATATAATGTCGCAATTACGAATGCTTGCGTTTTGAAGTGTGGTGCGAATGTCTGCATCTATCGGCACGTTCCATGCGTGTATGTCGATTGAATAGCCTTGTTGTTTCAGACTGTCGCATCCCATGAGAAATCCTCGGTAGTATTCCGTCATCCGCTTTCCGTCGCCGTCCACATCGTGTAGTGGCAGCACGATACCAACTTTAATGGTTTTGGCCTGTTGCCCTTGTTGAGTGGAGCCGGCTGCACTTTGCGATTGCGGCTTTGTGGCAGATGCTGCACTTGTGCTCGTGGGTTTCTGAGCGGCATTCGATGGATAAGGGATAAAGATGTAGTCGCCTTTTTTCAATTCATATCCAGCCACTTTCATCTCTGGGTTGGCGTTGATGAGTTCTTCCAACGTAAGCCCAAAGTTCTTAGCTATACCGAAAAGAGTGTCTTTTTTCTTCACCTGATACATGTCGCGCCACTTTAAGTTTTGGGCCTCGACAGGGATGCAAAGAAAAGACACGAACAGCACCAACAGGTATCTGATAATTGCTTTTGTCATTGTTCTTCCAAAATTGGTTACTGCAAAGATAACGATTTTGAAAGAATGAGCAATGAATTTTAAAATTAATTGCATACTATTCTGTATTTCTGACGTATCAATAAGCCATTGACACCATCGCAGACACCTAATTCATATATAAGCCTGTTTAGAGTGAGAACATCTATAATGCCAAAACCTTGGATACGATTGTTTGATTATAGGTCAGTTTAAGAAAGTACCGCTGCTCACTTTGTAGGTTTTATCTAAGCGAACATTGCTTGCATTTTGAGAGTATATAATGAAGTAAACAACCTAAAAGGCAGGTGAGCTATGATAGATAAAAACAAACGACAATGTGACGTGTTGCTTAAAATGGGATTCACAACGTGGATTTTTTAGACTCATACTAGATATTGCACGCTCCACAAAAGGAATTAAAGCATCAACTATCGCGAACCAGTTAAGCACCACTACTGTTACTTTCGTAGGGTTTTGTTCAAGGTAACATGGCTGCTTGTTCCAAACAAACGTATCATTACAAAAGCATTTACTTTCGACAAAAACCTAGCAGCTCATCAACTTGTCTACCCATAAAGTTATCAACTCGTCAACTTGTCTACTCGTTAACACCTCCCTCTTGCCTACTCCGCAACTCAAACTTTGTCAGCTTTTCAGCAATAAATTTAACATTATGAGTGCCATCGTAATTCACCAAACGCCCACCTTGCCCCAAATAAGCGATTCTCGCGAAGGTTGGTTTTGATGTAAAAAAGGTTTAGCCTGTGAATGTAGCAAAATGAATTTTTATGTGGAAAGACAGCCATTTGCACCAGATTACAGGCTATTTGCAGTAAAACGGAGTGCGTTTTGATGCTAAATGCAATGCGTTTTGGTGCTAAATGCAATGTGTTTTGGTGCTAAATGGAAGGCGTTTTGGTGCTAAATGCAATGCGTTTTGGTGCTAAACGCAAGGTATTTTTGTGCTAAACGCAAGATGAAAAGTATAAATATCCGCTTAAATCGTATAAATAAAACCTTCTTGAACCATGAAATATGTGCCCCACAGGGGCAAAATGTACACCGAAAAGTGGGTTTTTAGAGGTAAAATGGGTGCATTTGGGCTTGAAAAAAATCGAACCTCCAACCAAACTAGAAAGGCAAAATGGTGCAAAACGCAGGTCTAATTCTCGAAAGTTGACAACGAGAAAGGCGTGAAAGGATAGAAACAACGGCTATTTAACTACTTTATAGCCGTTATTTTCGCTAGAAAGGAGTGAAATCCTGAGCACATTTGTAAAATAAAGATAACAATTTTAAGATTTTGAGTTGGTGAGTTTGTGGGTAGACGAGTTGATAAATTCGGAAGTTGGTGTGTTCGTGAGTTAATGAATTTGCAAGTTTGTGGGTTCTTGAATTTGTAAGTTGATGAGTTGAAGTATTCGGCAGCTATTGGGTTTTTATGAGTTTATAGGTTTGTTGGGTCATTTGTTCTTCACTCTATTATAGAAGATGAGTGCTCGTCTTGTATTGGCATCACAAACATAACAAGCTCCCAATTTATAAGCACAAAAAGTTAAGACAACGCTTTAATCTTCTTCAGAAGAATGATTACTCCCCAACGTTTAGATTATATCTGGGCTGATTTCTCTTGCTTTTCACAAGAGGGCATACCGGACTATGCTACCAACAGACCAAGTGAAAATGCCAAACAAGGGCAAAGAGCATTACTTAAACGGTGATTGAATGATGGCGAATACTTTTAGAACCCTACCCATATAGAAATATTTAAAGCCAAGACAACTTAACACACATGAGCTTATATGATAAAGAGGTGTACCAAACTATACAACAATGTGAGAACCTCCCATTTCTATCCGCCACACATTCATACCCAACAACAGTACATTTACTTTCTTTTATCTAAACAAAACAAATCACAAATCACAGGCGTAAAACACTCTCTTTGGCCAAAAATTAACCATTCTTATTACATTACAGAACGTCACCATTTAGAAAACAATATTTTTTTAAACTTTTTCGACCTTTTTATTTGGCAGTTCAAATATTATGTTTAATTTTGCGATGTGAATCAGATATACATCTGTAAAATCACAAAAAATAAAAGTATAATTATATTATAATAAAAGAAAGGAAATCGAATGAAAATAAAAGAAATTAGTTGCAATTTGAACCCATAATACCACAAAACGTGTCATCGGGTAACAAAACGTTAGTTTTAATTCGGAATTTACAAAATAAATACTTCCGTAAAGAAACAACGCCACACGCATCTAGTTTAATAATATTTGGTTAAACCATATCAAGAAAGACATTTACATTTCTAAATACCATACAAATATATCGAAACCATGAAAACAAAGGCAATGTTTCCCAACCTACGTGTTTGGCCTATCCAACATCAAAGTACCATTACACAACCTTGAAGCGCCAATGCGCAAAAGACAGCCTTAGTAAGCCATGAACATGCACAAAGCTAGTTCACATCACAATGAAGGGGAAAACAATTTCGCCTATGCCTCGAGATGGGTAACTCAAAACGCCACGTATTGAAACGAGGCGCTTTGAACCCCATCCGCGGAGGCAAACACAACAAGACACCATGAACACACTTCAAAAACGATTCATTAACAACCACTATATAAATCCCAGCCAAGGCACAACTCACGCCAATGTGCACAAAGGCGGTCATTAACAACTCTCTTAGATAATTGTGTCCACAAACAGGCCACAACAACCACACCAGCCCGCAACAAATCCATGAACACACGCCAACTAAGGCCCGCGGGTTGTTACAAATCACATCAAAAAATGAAAGAAGAACAACTGAAAGAACGGCAATGCCCATGCAAAATGGCGTATGTATGTCCCGACATCGCCATGACCGAAATGGCGATGCAAGGACAACTGCTACAGGCATCAGCAAAAGGCGATCACAAAACGCTGCCAAACGGCGGAACGGTGTACAACAACTCGGGTAGTTCGGGTGGAGATGCCGGAACAGCCGAAGAAGACAACGTTATCAGCAACAGTAAGGGATATACCCTCTACGAATGGGATTAACTCCCCCTCACACTTATCTTTTATGGTGGAACGAAAAATAGCATTTATCATGAAATTCATTACACAACACATGAAGCAATTGGCAATGGTGGCTTACACGTTCGCCTTAGCATTTACGCTGGGGGGATGTGTTAACGACCTGACCAACAACGAGCATAGGGCAGAGAACAAAGAGACGAAGGAAACGTTTAACACCAAGTCGTTCGCTGGGGTTTCCAGCCAAATGGAACTGCCCAAGACAAAAACGTCGGGGAAGTATACAGACGTATCGAAAAAGCAAGACGGAAGTAAAATGGGCATCCAATTTTATTGGGATCACGATGACTATCAAAGGCTTTGGGTAAACTTGGGCGGAACCACGGGATGGCAAAGATTCTACAAACAAGATACACTTAAGCTTTTAAATGACGGGAAGATTGCCCAATCACGCTTTTATCTATACTCGAGCTATAAGCTTACCGAAGAAAAATATCCGCTGTGGTATAGTTACTACGGCTTTAGTAATGGCCAACGGTTCACTTATATTAATGATTACACAACACAAATACGAGCTAACGATTTTACAAAATTATCGGAGCAAGGAGATTGTGGGATTGCCACAGCTGTCGACAACGGAATATGGTATGGGTTCACCCTACAACACGTCACTTCGTATATCAACTTCATGCCTTACGCAGGTGAGGGAAAAAGCAAAGAAGCTTTACTTAAATGTAAACTTACTCATATTACGCTCACTACCGATGAACCTAACTATGGTTATTACTACTTTGATGAAAATGGTAACCTTGACGAAAGTAAAAAACCAACAGGACCAAGACGCGCGAGAACGTTAAACTGTGTCGACCATTTAAATTACACGGGATTTTCGGTTCCAGAAAGTAGAGAAAGTGCCAAAAAGAATGCGGCAATTATGGTGATGGCACCAGGCACATACCATAATGTAGAAATAACTTACACGCTTTACGACCCCGTTGTTCAGACAACAGGTGTGTTTAAGAAGTTCATTTCTGAACTTACACTAAAACCAGGCAAAACCACATCCATGTTCTCGAAACTTGTGGCGGACGATGTTTCCCACCTGTTCGGAAGATACCACATGTGGGGAGCATCACAGTTTTATTGGCAAGGGCATGAAAGCAACGCGCACCATAAGTGGAGACAAGGTGGCGTAGACGGTATAGCAGGTTATCCAACCCCAGGAGACCCTCGCTATAAAAGTGACTATTATGCCCCTGGTGTAGGTAATGTCGCACCAGCAGGGTCGATTGCCAGCACCGTTCCCTCAGCCAACTTTCTTAGTTGGTATGTAAAACTCGGCGATCCACGTTGGGACGATTCGCCCTTTACCTATGATGGACATCTCTTTACAGGTAGGATGTGGTTTCGTAAACGCCAATATTTTGCACCTGCGGCAGGACTTACAGATGAGTCGATGAATGCGAAAGGCGCAAGCGGACGTGATTGTAGGGCTTGGAGAAATGGTGGAGTTAGTAACACTCCCACAAAATGGGAAGATGTCCCCGAAAGTAACCGCTCACATTACTTCTGCGTCATGGCACTAGGATACTATGATAGTGGTGGAAGACTGTATATGGGGACTGAGTATGAGGGAAGATACTGGACCAGTACTTGTGTACCAGACTTTGAAAGTTACGGTCCAAGATGGGCTTATGTGCTGATGTTTAATCGTAACAATGTCTCCGTGGTTGGAAACACCCACTTTTGGGCATCACCTAAAGAATATGGTTATCAACTATGGCCAGGAGAAAATTAAGAACAACCATAAATTAACGATCATGTTTAAATTAATATATAAATTGTTGAGTTTTCTTCCTGTATGCGCATTGGCCATGATGCCAATGGCATGCTCGGAAGAACAGAGCCTGGCACAGCCAGACAACAACCAAGAAGAACTGGAACCTGCCGTTAGTTTCACTGGCTCGATGAACTCACCTTCATCACGCACCAGTGGGAAATACGGGAAAATTGATGCAACAAACCTGGGCATAACCTTTTACTGGACGACCAACGACCATGAGCACATGTACATAAACAGAGGTACAGACACTTCGCCTATCTGGGAACGCGCTAGCAAAGTGTCCTTTACAGATAAAGATGCAACGACCCATTCCGCAAATGCTTCATTCAGGTTTAAGGGCAAATATGAAAATAAGCAATACACCATGCTCTATGTTGGCGGTGACCAAAAACAGTCCTCAAAGAGTAAACTTTACGTAGACTTTGCCCGAATTCAGAAACAAACATCTCTTGATGATGGGGAACTAGCAAACAGCGGCGATTGCGGTGTTGCAAAGACAACCTGTGACTATTATAAGAAAGAAGGAAAGGGTTGGGGCTATCATGGTGACAAACATACCTTTAAACTAGAACACAAGGCAGCATACGTAACCTTTATGCCATATAACCCCCGCGGACACATGGACAACACCTACTTCGTTAGTGCGCAAATAGAGGCAAAAGAAAGCCTATACGGCAAATTCCCATTTACAGAAAAGGGAGTGGATGTTAGCAAACGGCCGTTAAACCAAAATAAGGTTACCCTGAACCTCGCCACAAAAGGCATGGGAAATGGCTTGCCCATCGCTTCAAATAAGGAAGATGCCCAAGAACATGCAGGTATCATGGTGCTACCTCCGGGTAAATATACCGATGTGCTTGTGAAATTCATCATTAAGGACCATAGCACAGGGAAAAGGTTCGACGTGAAGAAGTCTTACCCTGCATTGAACTTGGAAGCGGGTCTGAATCAACCCATATTCTGCCGGCTTGAAGTGGTTGACTTCACACCCTCGTTCAACAATTACAGCATGTGGGGCGCAGAAGACCCATATTACACCCTAGACGCAAAGGCACCACACAATTGGAACAAAAATGCAACGAGCATACCTGCGCCCGAAGACGAAAGATGGCCGCACGATGGAGACACACGCTGGTATAGCGAAGACGAGGATGCGCCTGCGGGTGTGTTAACAGACGATGCCTTCACAATCAACGATGCCTCTTACATCTTGGCCAAGGATTGCTATTGGGACGAGAATTACCTGTGGGCTTTCGATGGGCATCTACAAAAAGGAGCGCTATGGGTTCCTATTATTAGTAAAGGGCACACCACGGCTTTCGATGGTAAGGATTGGACAAGCGTACCAAGCTCTAAGTCAAAAAATGCAATCTCAGACGAGGAGCATCCAATTGTGGGCTACTATCCCTTGCCACTCATCGGGCGGTATGTAGACGGTGCACTTGTAGATGTGGGAACAGCTGGCTACTACTGGATTAACAGAGCCGACCCTAGCAGTGCGAACAGCAAAGCCTACTACCTGAAGGTAACCAAAACAGGGGTGAGCATAAACCATGACGGCAATAAGGAGTGGGGATGCACACCTTTCACGGGCGACATTCGCCCCTAACAACGAACTCGTTTTTATCAATCAATAATACTTCATAGCTTAATGGAAGGCAGGCTGATGAGACATCAGCCTGCCTTTTTGATTTATTCTTTATACGACACAGGCTCAAAGTTGTTGAACAACGTTTCTCACGTTCTGCTCTTCATTACCCACCCCTGCCCCATTAGGCCAACCATCTTAACGCCAATAACACCAAAGCCATAACATACTTTAACTAGATTTGTTAGTTTTCCGCGCATAGCGCGCAATATATAATAAAAAATACGTAATTTTGCACGACATGAACTTTTTAGAATCATTGAAACAACTCAAGGCGTTTGCACGCCAAGACGGTGCCATCTTGGCATTGGTATGGATTGTGGCCTTTCTTTTCACCATGCAGCTACCCCAATCCATGGTGGGAAATCTCTTAACCCTTTCCACACCATTCGTCGTGGCGTGGCGGTTACGCGCGTTCCGTAACAACGCCCTTGATGGCGAAATCTCATATCGGCGCGCACTGGCCTACTCGTGGTACACCTTCGTTTATGCCTCACTCATTTTCGCCTTGGCACAATATCTCTATATTCGTTTCTACGACTCAGAGTCGCTCATCACCATGATGCGCGATTCGGTACACGCGTTTGGTGCAGCTTACCAGCAAATGGGCATGAACGAAGCCCAAATGCAAGAGGCGGTTAAACTCCTTGGCACACTTCAACCCATCGAGTTGGTATTCCTTTTCTTCACCCAAAACATTTTCATTGGTCTTTTCCTTAGCCTCATCATAGCCGCATTTGGAATGAGGTACAGAAGGTAACAAGCTAAGCTGACGTTTAAAAGCAAAATGGGAGCAACAACAAAGGCTGCCTAAACCATAAACAACAGCAAAGAAAAGTTTCCCAAAGTCAGACAAAGCCCATCGCCCCCACATCAAGAATAAACGATTAAGCAATATAACAGATAATACAACACAAACAACAATGGACATTTCTGTAGTTATACCCTTGTACAACGAAGACGAATCGCTGCCCGAACTCTACTCATGGATTGAGCGGGTAATGAACGACAACCATTTTAGTTTCGAAGTGATATTCGTCAACGACGGCTCTACCGACCGCTCGTGGGAGGTGATTGAAGAACTGAGCAAACAGTCCGAACACGTTCGGGGGATAAAGTTCAGGCGCAACTATGGTAAAAGTCCCGCCCTGTTTTGCGGTTTCAAGGAGGCCAACGGCAACGTGGTTATCACCATGGATGCCGACCTACAAGACTCGCCCGAGGAAATACCCGAACTCTATCGCATGATTACCGAGGAGAAATACGACCTCGTTTCGGGTTACAAACAAAAGCGATACGACCCGCTTTCCAAAACTATCCCCACCAAATTGTTCAATGCCACGGCTAGGAAAATAAGTGGGATAAAGAACCTACACGACTTCAATTGTGGCCTGAAAGCCTATCGCAAGGCCGTGGTTAAGAACATCGAAGTGTATGGTGAGATGCACCGCTACATTCCCTACCTGGCCAAGAACGCAGGTTTTGGACGCATTGGCGAGAAAGTGGTGCAGCATCAAGCCCGCAAATACGGTAGTTCCAAATTCGGTCTAAACCGTTTTTTCAATGGCTATCTAGACCTCATCACACTCTGGTTTCTCAGTAATTTCGGCAAAAAGCCCATGCACGTGTTCGGTCTATTAGGCTCGTTGATGTTCCTTTTGGGTTTCATCGCCACTTGTCTGTTGGGTGCCGACAAACTATATTGCATTACCCAAGGCATTCCACAACGTCTGATAACCGACTCGCCCTACTTCTATCTCTCGCTAACAACGATGATGATAGGTACGCAGCTTTTCCTTGCAGGTTTCTTAGGCGACCTTATCAGCCGAAATTCGCAAGGAAGAAACGATTACCAAATAGAGGAGGAGATAAGATGCGGAGACTAATTCCATTGCTCATATTGGCCTCGGCCGTGCTAACCGCATGCTCGTCGATAGACTGTCCGTTCAATAATACGGTCTATTCGCAATATGTACTGATGAAAGGTGGCGGCATTAAAGCCGACACCCTCACTGATACGCTGACCATTCTTACGACAAGGCGAGACGGACAAGACACCATTATCTTTAATAGAGGGGTTAAGACAACAAGTTTTAGCTTGCCTATGAGTTATACACGCGACCAAGACGCACTCTTCTTCCAATTGAAAGATACCCTTGGCCATATTGTGCACGACACCATCAAGGTAAGTAAGACTAACACGCCGCACTTCGAATCGGTAGATTGCCCCATGTCTTATTTTCACACGATAACAGCTGTCAGTACGTCGCATCACGCCATCGACTCCATTATACTTGTCAATCCAAACGTAACATATGACACCTCATCGCCACATTTCCGTATCTATTTCAAGAGCGGCCATTAGCACCTTACTTGCCTTGGGCGCGTTGTCGGCCAGTGCGCAAGGATTGAAACCACAAAGCGAACGCCCCGACACAACTCGCTTTTTCCGTGGCCTTCAAGTCATGGTGGATGCTGTCGGACCAATACAGCTGGCAGTAAGCGACTATGGACAATACGAGGCCGCCCTGCGCATAAACTTAAAAGACAAGTATTTTCCTGTGTTCGAGCTTGGCTACGGCACAGCCAATCACGAAGACGACCCCGTTACTCACGTAGTGTATAAAACCTCCGCACCATACGGCAAGGTGGGAATGGATTTCAACATCATGAAAAACAAGCACGACATTTACCGAGTTTATGTAGGGGCGAGATACGCTTTCACCTCATTTAAGTACGATGTGGCCAGCCCCGTGTTGACGGACCCCGTATGGAAAGACCCAGCCGAAATCGAGTTAAATAACATTCCAGCCTCATGCCATTGGGCAGAACTTGTGTTCGCAGTGGATGCCAAGATATGGGGACCACTACATTTAGGATGGTCGGTGCGTTACAGACGACGCTTAGCTCACAACGATGGCGAATCGGGAAATGTTTGGTATGTGCCAGGTTTTGGAAAAACGGGCAATTCTCGACTAGGTGGAACATTTAACATCATCATCAACTTGTAGATGTTTTTGTCCACCTTCAAAAAATATAAAGCAAGAAAAGTATTCCCTTTCGGTCTTTTCAGGCCGTCGACAATAAGCACTAAACAAATAAGCAAATGACCACTCCAAATAGAAAACGACGCCTGCTTTGGCAAATACCCTTTCTCTTGTTCCTCATTGTTGGAACAATCTACATCATTAAACAGCAGCAAGATGCACCCTATCAACACAACAAGGGTGCAATCTTCGGTACAACATATAGTATCATTTACCAAAGCAACGAGAACCTGAACAAAGAAATTATGGCCGCACTCAACGAGGTAGACCAATCGATGTCTACCTTTAATAAAGGGTCTGTCATCTCCAAAATAAACCGCAACGAACAGGTACAGCCCGACAAAATGTTCGTAGATGTATTCCAATTGGCCAACAAAATATCCATCGAAACCAATGGGGCATTCGATGTTACCGTTGCTCCTCTGGTTAACGCATGGGGGTTCGGCTTTAAAAACGGAGTCCACCCCACCCCACAAACCATTGACAGCCTGAAACAATTCATCGGCTATCAAAAGGTGGCTTACGTTAACGAGCGCATCAAGAAACAAGACCCACGATTGATGCTCGATTTCAGTGCCATCGCCAAAGGTTATGGCAGCGATGTAGTTGCCAACTTACTAAAGCGCAAAGGCATTGAGAACTTCATGGTAGAGATTGGCGGAGAAATCGTTACACGCGGTATTAGCGAAAAGCGTCTGCCATGGAAAGTGGGCGTAACCAAGCCCACTGACGATTCGTTAAATGTAAACCAAGAGCTGCAAACCATCTTGAACGTAACGGATAAGTCGATGGCCACAAGCGGAAATTACCGCAAGTTCTATTATAAGAATGGCAAGAAATACGCCCACACCATCGATCCAAACACAGGTTATCCTGTTCAGCACAACATTCTTTCGTCTACGGTACTAGCCAACAACTGTGCAGAAGCCGATGCCTATGCCACGGCTTTCATGGTATTAGGGCTCGACAAGGCCAAGAAAGTATTGGAGCAGCATCCCGAACTCATGGCATATTTTATCTATTCAGACAAGAATGGGAAAAACGCCGTTTGGTTTTCGCCATCGCTAAAAGACAAAATTCAGAAGTAAGTCCTTTGTACCCCCCACGGCGACAATAGGCTAATGTCAACAAGCAACAACAGATGCACCGCATTCCTCTATATGGCAAACTAATGGAATTGCCCATGTTTCAAGGCATGAGCAAAGAAGATTTGGCCGCAGTACTTGGTCAAACCCGATTCGACTTTGCGCAAAAGAAAGCAGGGGCTACGATAGTTAGAGCAGGAAACGAATGCACGCACCTTTATTTTTTGCTTAACGGACGGATGGAAGTGAGCGCGCAAGCCCACGATAATGGCTACGTTTTCACAGAAGAGATAGGCGCGCCCTACATTCTCCAGCCCGAAAACCTCTTCGGTATTTCCCCCCGTTACACCCGAACATTCGTTGCCAAAGCTACATGTAGCCTGCTCTTGCTAAGCAAGTCTGAGGTATTAAGACTTACAGACGACTTTATTATCTTCAAGTTCAACCTACTCAACACCATCTCCACACAAGCCCAAAAAGCAGAAAGGCTACCTTGGCGACATTGCGCCCCCAACCTCGAACACCGCATCACCCGTTTCATCACGACGCATTGTATACATCCCGCAGGCAGTAAGCTTGTGCACATCAAGATGCAGAAACTTGCAAACGAGTTGAACGACAACCGTCTAAACGTCTCGCGAGCTCTCAATGGCATGCAAAAGCAGGGGCTAATTCAACTTAAACGCGGCTGTATTGTGATACCCATGCTCGAAAAACTTGTGGCCGAATGGGGTTAGCCTAGGCATGTTACCCAACATCTTCCATATCAAACACAGCCCTTCTTAACCTCCCTTCTCTTGCTATTCTGCCGTTCTTACCACAAATATGCGGTAAAATACGCGCCAAATCAAATAAAAAGCCTTAACTTTGTAGCTTAAAGCTATTACATCAACATAAGAATGACAAGAACAAACAATTTGGTAAATACCATTATTAAAGGAATACAAGAGAAAAAAGGCAGCAATATCGTTGTAGCCGACTTAAAGGAAATAGAAGGTGCAATAACCAATTATTTCGTTATATGCCAAGGAAACTCGCCCACACAGGTAGAGGCCATAGCCGAATCTATCGGCGAAACCGTGCGTAAAGAACTCAAAGACAAGCCCACAAGTGCCGTAGGCCTAGGGTTAAACCAATGGGTAGCAATAGACTTTGTAGACGTTATCGTACACGTTTTCATGCCAGAGATGCGTTCTTTTTACGACCTTGAACACCTTTGGGCCGATGCCAAACTAACCCACCTCACTGACATCGACTAAAATTGGCATGGCATTTGATGGAACGTTCGTGTCACCAACAATTCAATTATGAGCAACAAACAACCATACAACAATAAGCAACCCAAGATGCCACGTTTCAACATGAACTGGATTTACGGGTTGATCATCATCGCGTTGGGGCTTTTCTTCTTCACGGGGAAAGGCGACATGATGGCTGGAAGTGTTAAGCAAGAGGCTACATACACCAAATTTAAGGAGTATGTGAACAAAGGCTATGTCAACAACGTGGTGGTAAACAGCGAGCAACGTACGCTTAAAATGTACGTTAAGCCTGCCAACCTGCGCGACGTTTTCGGAAAAGACCCGAAACAACTAGGCGAAAAACCATACGTAAGTGTACAATATGGTTCGGCCGAGGAACTTGAAAAGTATCTCACTGAAATTCAACAGGCAGGTAAAATCAAAGACTTTGCTTTCGATAACGATAAAGGCGGACACTTCACCGACATCCTTATCCAGTTTGTTCCATTCATCGCGCTCATTGCCATTTGGATTTTCATCATGCGTAGAATGGGCAGTGGCGGAGCCGGAGGGGGTTCGGGCGTGTTCAGCGTAGGCAAAAGCAAAGCCAAGATGTACGAGAAAGGAAACGAAATCGGCATCACCTTTAAAGACGTTGCCGGCCAAGAAGGAGCCAAACAAGAGGTTCAAGAGATTGTAGAGTTCCTTAAAAGTCCGCAGAAATACACCGACCTCGGTGGTAAAATCCCCAAGGGCGCATTGCTCGTTGGTCCTCCGGGTACGGGTAAAACGCTTTTGGCCAAAGCCGTTGCAGGCGAAGCGGGCGTGCCTTTCTTCTCCATGAGCGGCTCCGACTTTGTCGAAATGTTCGTGGGTGTAGGTGCAAGTCGTGTTCGCGACCTTTTCCACCAAGCCAAAGAAAAATCACCCTGTATTATTTTCATCGATGAAATTGATGCAGTGGGCCGTGCTAGGAGCAAAAATCCCTCGATGGGCGGAAACGATGAGCGCGAGAACACCCTCAACGCACTGCTTACCGAGATGGACGGATTTGGCACAAACAGTGGCGTTATCATTCTTGCAGCCACCAACCGCGCCGACATGCTTGACAGCGCACTACTTAGAGCAGGGCGTTTCGACCGACAAATAAATGTAGACCTGCCCGACCTGCCTGAGCGTAAGCAAATCTTTCAAGTACACCTTCGCCCCGTAAAGGTCGACTCCACCGTAGACATCGATTTCCTCTCGCGGCAAACTCCGGGCTTTTCAGGAGCCGACATCGCCAACGTCTGCAACGAAGCTGCTCTTATTGCGGCACGTCATAATAGTAAATCGGTAGGCAAGCAAGATTTTCTCGACGCCGTAGACCGTATTATCGGTGGATTAGAGAAGAAAACGAAGATAATGACTGCCGCCGAAAAGCGCACTATCGCCTTGCACGAGGCAGGCCACGCCACCGTGTCTTGGTTCTGCCAACATGCCGACCCTTTGGTAAAGGTTTCTATCGTACCACGTGGCCGAGCCTTGGGTGCAGCATGGTATCTACCCGAAGAACGCCAAATCACCACCAAAGAGCAAATGCTCGACGAAATGTGTGCACTGATGGGCGGACGTGCTGCCGAAGAATTGTTCACTGGCCATATCTCTACCGGTGCAATGAACGACTTAGAGAGAGCCACAAAGAGTGCATACGGCATGGTGGCATACGCCGGTATGAGCGATAAGTTGCCCAACATCAGTTTCTACAACAACCAGGAATACCAATTCCAAAAGCCATATTCTGAAACAACGGCGAAAGTTATCGACGACGAAGTGATGAAGATGGTAAACGAGCAGTACGACCGTGCGAAGAAAATACTTCAAGAAAACAGCTACGGCCACAACAAGTTGGCCGACCTGCTCATCTCTCGAGAAGTTATTTTCGCCGAAGACGTAGAAGAGATTTTCGGCAAACGACCATGGGTTAGCCGCTCCGAAGAAATCATTGAAGACAATACACCGAAGTTGGAAGACATGCCCGACGAGGTGAAAGCGGCCGAGGAAGAACACCGCAGGTCGCGTGGACTATAACCCCAAACGTGCTGTCGCCATTCGCCCATCTTGCTTACAAGACAGGCGGATGGCGATACGCTGTTACCATTTCCCGCTTTACTCCACAAGTAAAATACGTTCAACCGGCCCATACGCAAAAACGGGGATGCCACAACGCACCTCCATCAGTTACCATTAATATAATGATGAAAAAGAGAAGACAATGACTCCAAAGATTAAGAATTTGATTACGCGAACCATAACAGGTGTTTTTTTTGTAGCCATCATGGTTACTTGTTTCTTGCGCCCATTGGGCATGGTATTTGTTTTCGCGCTCATAACGTCGCTCAGCCTTTGGGAATACGCTGGGCTAGTTAACGAGAACAAGGGCACTAGCGTTAATCGTTTCATTTCAACCGTTGCCGGCACATACCTTTTCTTAGCCGTTGCAGGCGTCAACAGCGGTTTCATCGGCACCAATGCCGTGTTCGTGCCTTATCTCCTAACCATCGTTTATCTCTTCGTCAGCGAACTTTACACCAAGGCCAACGACCCCATCAACAATTGGGCCTACACCATGTTGGGGCAGATGTACATCGCCCTACCCCTCTCAATGATAAATGTGTTGGCGTTCAGACAAGCCGACAACCAAATTTACTTTTACCATCTCCTCCCCCTTAGCGTGTTTATCTTCCTTTGGACCAACGACACTGGTGCCTATTGTTCTGGTTCGCTCTTCGGCAAACACAAGCTTTTCCCACGCATTTCGCCTGCCAAGAGTTGGGAAGGCAGCATCGGCGGAGGCATTCTCGTACTGCTCGTAGCCGCTCTTATCGGCTATCTCGAAACGCAATCCACAGCTCCCACAAACCTCACCATCCCCCAATGGTTAGGCTTAGGCCTTGTAGTGGTGGTGTTCGGCACGTGGGGCGACCTTGTTGAGTCGCTCTTCAAACGCACACTCGGCATCAAAGACAGCGGCAACATCCTGCCTGGTCATGGTGGAATGCTCGACCGTTTCGATTCCTCATTCATGGCCATACCCGCCTCTGTGGTATATCTCTATTCATTAACACTATTTCAATAACATCGTAGAGAACGTCTCAGCATTGTGCGTTCTCTTCCATATATAATATGATAGACAGTTCAGCTTTTCAGGGTAAAACGGCTGCTTACTACACATTAGGTTGCAAATTAAACTTTTCGGAAACCTCCACTTTTGGGCAAATGCTCCAAGACATGGGCGTTACAACCGCCAACGAAGGCGAGCCTGCCGACATTTGCCTCATCAATACCTGCTCGGTTACCGAAGTGGCCGACCACAAATGTAGGCAGATTATCCACCGCATGGTGCGCGAAAACCCAGGAGCCTTTGTGGTTGTAACGGGATGTTACGCCCAACTTGAATCCGAAAAGGTTAGCACCATCGAAGGCGTAGACCTCGTTTTAGGCAGCAACGAAAAGGCCAACCTCATACAATATCTTAACGATGCTTGGGCCGACGGGCAACGCGGAAAGGCTTTACACCGTCATTTCTCGGTGAACACCAAAGACATCAAGACCTTTGCCCCCAGTTGCAGCCGTGGCAACCGAACACGTTATTTCCTTAAAGTGCAAGACGGGTGCGACTATTTCTGCACCTACTGCACCATTCCCTTCGCACGAGGTTTTTCCCGAAACCCTTCCATCGCATCACTTGTTCAGCAAGCACGCGATGCCGCCAACGAAGGTGGAAAAGAGATTGTGCTAACAGGTGTAAACATAGGCGAGTTCAAAGGCGAGGGCAACGAATGCTTTATCGACCTTGTCAAGGCACTCGACCAAGTTGAAGGCATACAGCGTTTTCGCATCAGCAGCATTGAGCCCAATTTGCTTACCGACGAGCTTATCGACTATTGCGCATCCAGCAGAGCTTTCATGCCCCACTTCCACATACCCTTACAAAGCGGTAGCGACGAGGTTTTAAAGCTGATGCACCGTCGATACGACACAGCCCTTTTTGCCCATAAGGTACAACTCATTAAGCAACGAATACCCAATGCCTTTATCGGTGTAGATGTTATGGTGGGTTCGCGAGGCGAAGAACCCGCCTATTTCGAAGAATGCTACGACTTCCTAAAATCGTTAGACATCAGCCAGTTGCATGTTTTCCCTTACAGCGAACGTCCAGGAACGGCTGCCCTTCGCATTCCCTACGTAGTTAACGATGCCGAGAAACGCCGCCGCAGCAAACTGCTTTTAGAGCTGTCCGACGAGAAACTGGAAACCTTCTATGCCTCGCAGATTGGCTCACAAAGCCTAGTTCTCTTTGAGAAGGCAGCCAAAGGCAAGGCTATGCACGGCTTTACCCCCAACTATGTGCGCGTTGAATTGCCAGCCTCGCTAGCCAAAGACGAATTTGACAACCAACTGTTACCCGTTAGGTTAACCCAATTCAACCATAACAAGAGTGCCATAAAGGTAGAACTTATATAACATCTCAACATAAAACAGAGTCATGCACAAGGTAGCAATCGTTATTCTGAACTGGAATGGGCAGTCAATGCTTGCCCAATATCTGCCTTCCGTTATGCGTCATTCGCGTAACGATGCGGCGGTTTATGTTGCCGACAACGCCTCTACCGACAACTCATTGGCCTATCTCGCCCAACATTTTCCCCATTGTCAAACCATCGCCTTGGAAAAGAATTGGGGATTTGCCGAAGGCTACAACAAAGCTTTGGCACAAATAGATTCCGAATATTACGTGTTGCTCAATTCCGATGTTGAAGTTACCCACCAATGGCTAACGCCGCTCATCGAAGAGATGGACGCCCACCCCGACATAGCGGCCTGCCAACCCAAACTTTTGGCCATGCACGACAGGGAATCGTTTGAATATGCCGGTGCGTCGGGCGGTTTCATCGACAGCTTGGGTTATCCCTATTGCCGCGGTAGAATATTCGAACACGTTGAAAAAGACGAAGGACAATACGACTATCGCCAAGAAATACATTGGGCCACAGGAGCCTGTCTCATGGTGCGAGCCAAAGACTATTGGGCCGTAGGCGGCCTAGATGCACGTTTCTTTGCCCACAACGAAGAGATTGACCTCTGCTGGCGACTAAGACTCAGAGGCAAAAGGATATTCTGCATACCCGAAAGTGCGGTTTACCACGTAGGTGGCGGCACGCTCCCCAAGGTAAACCCAATGAAAACCTACCTCAACTTTCGCAACAATCTAACCATGCTTTACAAGAACCTTGCCCCTTCACAGATGCGTAAGGTTATGGTTTGGCGACTATTCTTAGACTATGTCGCGGCCTTCCAAACCCTCGTTTTCAACAGAAACTGGGGCGACTTCAAGGCCATTATCAAGGCGCGCCGCGACTTCAACAAATGGAAACACAGCTTTGACACCGCCCGAAAAGAAATACAAAGCACCAAAACTATACACACCGAAAACCCCAATAGCCCTTTCTCCATCCTGTGGAAGTATTATGCAATGGGCAAGCACACTTTCCACGCGCTACCACAAAAGTAAGCAAAGGCCTTCCCCCGCAACAGCTGCAAGGGCGTGGGCAACACCCCATACTTGCTATTATCCCCCTGTTCCACCTTAAAACTCAAAAAACATAAGCAGCTCATCTTAAAAGCTCCAAAACACACAAGCTTATCAACTCACCAACACAAATCTTAAAATATCGCTTTTATTTTACAACATGGCTCTATTTTTCATTCCATTCTAGCGCAAAATTAGGCTATAAAGTACACAAATTTCCACTTTTTATAACCTTCCACACCGCTTATTTTGTCTATCTGTGAGAACAAAACCTGCATTTTGCACCATTTAGCCTTTCTAATTTGGATGCCAGCTCGTAATTTTCCAAGCCCAATTACCCACTTTTTAACCACCAAACCCCACTTTTTAGCGGCCATTTTGCCCTTTTTAGCCATGTTTTTGATGGGTTTAAAAGGTTTTGTTTATACCAATGTTATGTATATTTATGCTTTTCGTCTCGCATTTAGCACCATTTTACCTTGCGTTTAGCAGCAAAACACCTTGCATTTAGCACCAAAACGCACTGCATTT
>NZ_KV815051.1:45289-67810 GCF_001814145.1 Prevotella sp. HMSC073D09
TTGCTGCAAATCACCCAAAAACGGGTGTTGGTGGTCGTCTGTTTAAATATATATTCATTTTGCCTGCATGCACAACTAACCCCTTTTTGCATCAAAACAAACCTTCGCGAGAATCGTTTTTTTGCGGCGAGGTTGGAGATTGGTTGGCAGAAAGGGCACTAATAATGTTAAATTTCTTACTGAAAACTAGACAAAGAAGATTATGCCGCATACAACGCGCAGAGGAAAATGGCACGGAAAACACATACGCTTGCTGCCGCCAACGTGGCGGTTGCAGGGATGCAGCTCTTGGCGAACGGAGGCAGCATCGAGGAAAAGCAGAAGTTATTTACCATTGACTGCCAGTTTTCAAACTTGTAGAGAAATGTATGGAATGACTTCTGCAAGGTCACATTTTGATTCCCAACCACGTTTTGTCACAAACAAATGAGTCAGAATTTCAGATTTTATCGTATCTTTGCCCAGTAATACATGAGCGGGGCGTTTATCTTGGCTTAACTGCACAAAGACAATGAACTCCTCTCAATTTATAGAAACATTAAAAGCCAGGGCAACTTCAATATGGAGACCAACCCCACGCCGCTAATTGTAAAATCTCTTTCAAGAATCATTCGCCGAACATTTTTGTTAAAACACAGCCTTGTATTGGTGAGCCTACAATGAACCAGGGAATAAGAGCATTAAATTAACAATCATACGGATAGCTAAATTGTATTAATTATGAACAGAAACATTCTTTTAGTTGGCCTGCTTTTTGCATTTGTGCCAACAAGTATCTTTGCACAAAAGCAGCGTTCGCAAGCATTCAGGGATAAGTACACCCTTAAAGAGGCTGTTATCCTTAGTAGGCACAACATACGTGCACCACTTTCTACAAAGGGAAGTTTGTTGGAACAAGTTACTACGCATCCTTGGTTCAAATGGACAGCAGGAGCCAGCGAACTAACAACTCGTGGGGGCGCATTGGAAAATCAGTTCGGCCTCTATTTCCGCAAATGGTCAGTAGATGCTGGTCTTTTCAAAGAGAACGCCACACCATCCCGCAACGAGGTAATCGTTTACGCTAACAGTATGCAGCGTTGTATTGCAACAGCCAATTATTTTACAACGGCACTTTTCCCTGTGGCCGACGTTCCTGTAAACCACCGTTTCGTGCCAAGCAAGATGGACCCCATCTTCTTCCCACAACTTACCAAGTCTAGCAAGTCGTTCAGGGCACAAGCCATGAAAGAGATTGCCGCCATGGGTGGAAAGAAAGGTATCGTAGGTATTAATGAAGGTTTGAAGGAAAGCTACGAAATTACAGCCAAGGTTCTCGACTTGAAGGATTCGCCTGCATGCAAGGAAAAGAATTTGTGCGCTTTCGACAACTACAACACTCAGCTTATTCTCGACAAAGGTGATGAACCACGCATGAAAGGTTCATTGAAAGATGCCACTACCTGCTCGGATGCGCTTATCCTGCAATTCTATGAAGAACCAGATGCCAAGAAAGCTGCCTTCGGACACGACATCACCCTCGACGATTGGACAAAGATTTCCAAGATTAAGGACGTTTACGGCGACGTGCTCTTCACAGCACCCGTAGTCGCTGTCAATGTGGCCCATCCACTTCTCGTCTACATGCGCGACGAACTAATGGATAAAGACCGCAAGCTGGCTTTCCTCTGTGGTCACGACTCTAACATTGCATCAGTAACGGCCGCTTTGGAAGTTGAACCATACGACCTACCCAATTCGATTGAGAAGAAAACGCCCATTGGCTGCAAGCTTGTTGTCGAAAAGTTTGAAGGAAAAGACGGAAAAATGTATTGCGACATCAACCTTACCTACCAGTCGACCGAACAGTTACGGTACATTGCGATGCTTAGTCTCGACAATCCCCCACAGATTTTCTCGCTTTCATTGAAAGGATTGCAGAAAAATGCAGACGGACTGTATCTGCTTAAAGATGTAGAGGGAAGATTTATGAAGGCCATTCGTGCCTACGACAAGATTGAGGACAAGCTTTAAAAGGCTCCTTAGATTTAAGAAACATGAAGAAGAAACTATTGCTCGCATTTGCTGCCTGCCTTTACATGGGGGCCGCAAGTGCACAAGAAAAGCTAGAAATTAAGGTTACGGGGCGCGCCCTCTTTGATGCAGCAACTTACACCCAAAACGCCCAAGCAAAGAGCGAAGACGGCAAGATGAACGAGGGTGTTGGCATGAGGGACATGCGCGTTGGCTTAAAAGCCACCTACGGCAAGTGGTATTTCCGTGGAGATGTTTCATACTCCAACAATAAGGTGTCCTTGAAAGATGTGTACTTACAATACAGTTTCAACGAGAACAACTTCTTGCGTGCCGGTCACTACACTGCACCATTCGGACTTTCGTCGGCTTATAGCTCGGCAAAGAAAGAGTATATGGACGAGCCTGAAGGCAACATCTACCAGCCGGGACGTCGCATTGGTGTGATGCACACCATTGCCAACCACAACCTGTGGCTCCAATATGGTGCATTTGCAGACAACTCGGCCCTAACAACCAGCACGGATAAGTCTGGTCCACAGGGCTACACGGTTTCTGGAAGGTTTGTCTATCGCCCCATCATGACCGATGCAGGCGGTTTCCATGTTGGTTTCAGTGGCATGCACGTTAAGGCAGAGGCCGTAAAGGAAGGCGAACATGCCCACATAAAATACGACAAGAAGTACCTAACAGCAGTAGACAAGCGTACTGCCACGGCTATTGACATTACTGATGCACGATGGGAAAACAAGTTCACAGCCGAGTTCCAAGGCATTTGGCACAACTACCAACTTAGCAGCCAATACTATTGGTCGCATATAAGCCGCGACGAAAACAAAAGCTACAATACAGATGGTTTCTACGTTTCGGCACGTGGCATCATCATCAACCCGGCAGACTACAAGTATAACTATGCGTGCTCTGGCGTTGACAATCCTGCCGACAAGAACCTTGAATTGATGTTAGGCTTTGGGTATCTGAACTTGAAGGATGCAAAAGCATTGGCCGATGCTCCAATAGCTGGCATGGCCAAGGCTGGTCGCATGTCCGACCTTAGTGCTGGTCTTTCATTCTTTTGGAACAAGTATGTCACCTTGCGCCTGAACTATCATTACATACATTCGCACACATGGAATCAACCCACTGCTAAGGTTGTGAATGTCGTACAGATGCGTGTTCAGTATATGTTCTAATTACGTAGTTTTAAAATCAGAAACATACAAAGCACGCTTCTCGTGCAACTAAGCTAGATTACGCCAGCTACCGTATAATGGCAGCTGGCGTATCGTTTTTTCATTAGCAGGCTTAAACAAATACAAAGGTTTAAATTCCATCGACAAACAATACATCGCGCATAGCAAACGACAAAATAACAAGAGAGGTTACACAGCTTGTGCACCTCTCTTATTATTATCCGCTCTACTTACAGAATTAATCCATATAGAATTGAATAGGGATATTAGCCGTCAAAGGCGAATGAGATTTCTTAACGGGAGCGTTTGTACAAACCTGCGGAATAATGCCATTGGTAGGCAAGAAACCATTTGGCAGATCCTTACGGTAAAGTACATCTTTGCGATAATGAGCCTCCGCTCCTTCGGCAATGCTCATACCAAGCATTCCACTTCGCCAATCCCCATCGTTGTCCACCTCATTCATCACATCCACAAGTTCAGCACAATCAGATGGGATAGCAACTTTTCCCGCTTGCATATCTTGCAATTGCTTAATCACGCGTTGCATCCACGCTTCGTTGCATTGATGCGCTTTGTCTACGGCAACGATGGTAATCGCATGGTAAGCCTCCTCTCCTTTATGGCCAGGTTTGTACAGTTCTGATTGTGCCGCTACAACTCCACGATACACAATTGGCCCCTCACAGTACTTTCTTCTCCACTTATCTTTGCCAAACCAAGGCACATTTCCTGCAACAGACTTGAAGAATTCACTCTCGGCACTACGGGGTGTCTTCATATAAGGTTCAAGCTTAGAGAGATTGGTACAATTCTCATGGTCATTTCGTATTTCCTCCTGCGTAGTACTCCTTGGATGCTAAAACATCACCCACTTACAACGAACGCCCGATTGATATTAACAATCGGGCGTTCGCTGTAAGTACAGCGTTCTTTCGCCTTATCTTTGATACTTAAAGCGTTTGATACTCTTCTTAGGCGTTTTCTCAAATTCTTCAGCATGGATTTCAATACTTGACAACTTACTATACGCAGGCAATATCGCGTTTAGTTGTTGACGGTTCTGTTCCATCAGGTTCACAAGGTCGTCGTTGTTCAATCCCAAGTTTTTAGCTTCATCAAAGTCGGGAAACACTAGGCCGACAAGCTTGTCGCCGTCTTGTACCACCACACTTTCAGTAACCATCGTCATCGAATTGAGCTTGTCTTCAATTTCCTCTGGGTAAATGTTTTGTCCATTCGACCCAAGCAGCATATTTTTAGAACGGCCTTTGATGAACACATTACCTTCGGCATCCATCAATCCGAGGTCGCCTGTGTGGTACCAACCATCCTTATCAAGCGTTTCGCGTGTTGCTTCTTCATTCTTGTAGTAGCCCAACATCACGTTCAAACCACGTGCTAAGATTTCGCCAGGTACGTTTTGTGGGTCGCTACTGTCTATCTTCACCTCCATGTGGACCACAGCTTTGCCGCACGATGTGGGAACAAAGTCCTTATAATCTGCATAAGTGATGATGGGTGCACATTCGGTTGCGCCATAACCAACGGTAAAGGGCAGGTCGATGCGTGTGAGGAAAGCCTCAACTTCGCGGTTGAACGCAGCTCCACCGATGATGATTTCATAGAATTCGCCACCAAAAGCCGCCGCCACTTGCTCTTTAATCTTTTGGTTTATCTTCTTGTTTATCACAGGCATATTGAGCAACAAGCGCATCTTGTTGTTCTGAATTTTCGGGAAAACACGTTTCCTAATAATCTTTTCGATAACCAACGGCACGGCGATAATCACCTTGGGCTTAATCTCTGCGAACGCTTGTGCGATGATTGCAGGACTAGGTATGCGATTGAGATAATAAATGTGACAGCCACAACAGAACTCGAAAATAAACTCGAACGCCATTCCGTACATGTGGGCCATAGGCAAAATGCTGATGATATGCGCACCAGGCGACACGTGCGAACCTAGCACGCCAATGGCGAAGTCTAAGTTGCTCCACAGTGCGCGGTAGGGAATCATCACACCTTTAGAAAAACCAGTAGTGCCGCTTGTGTAGTTGATAAGCGCCAGTTCGTTGGGGTTCTCCTCTATATAATAGTTCACATGCTCTTTACGGAAGTACTTAGGGTACTTCTTTCCAAACATCTCATTAAGGTGTTCGCGAGCATAAGTAAGCTTATCCGTACGCGAAAGTACCAACGAATAGTCGGGAATGTAGATGATACCTTCAAGTGCAGGCATCTTGGTGGCGTCTATCGTAGTGGCCACCACATCGCCCACAAAGAGCAACTTAGCCTCCGAGTGGTTCACGATGTTGTGCATTTGGTCGGCGGTAAACTCGTGTAGCACGGGTACGGCCACCGCTCCATAGGTGAGCGTTGCCAAAAAGGCCACCGCCCAGTTAGCGCTATTGCGCCCTGCAAGGGCAATCTTGTCGCCCTTTACTACCCCGCTGTTTTCGAAGAGAATGTGCAATTTCTCTATTTTACGCGCCACATCATGGTATTGTAGCGTTTGCCCTTTGAAGTCGGTCAGCGCATCAAGGTCCCAATGGTCTATGATGCTCTTCTGAACGCAGGCATTAAAGCTAGGTATCTTTTCCATATCTTGTTTGCTTTTAATCGTTATACTTGGTTTTGGTGCTAACCTTTAACCGCTATTCTCTGTTTATCGTTCTTTATTATAAATATAAAAAGGAGTCCGCATCACACGTTTTGGTAAAGGTAGCGTTTTATGCTACGCTTGGGGGTTTTCTCAAACTCTGTGTCGTGCAACTTAATGGCCGACAGCTTGCAGTAAGTGGGCAAGATGGTGTTCAACTCGTGTCGGTTCTGCTCCATAATGGCCTCCAACTCTTCGGGCGAGAGGTCAAGTGATGCAACTTCTTCCATTTCGGGGTACACCAAACCCACTAGTTTATCGCCCTTTTGTACCACAAGACTCTCGTTAACCAAGGTCATCGAGTTGAGTTTATCCTCAATTTCCTCCGGAAACACGTTCTGTCCATTCGAACCCAGCAGCATATTCTTAATGCGCCCGCGTATATAGATGTGTCCATCGGGGCTCATCGTAGCCAAGTCGCCCGTGTGATACCATCCGTCTTTGTCCAATACTAGCCTCGTTGCCTCCTCGTTTTTATAGTAACCCTGCATCACATTGATGCCCCGCGCCACTATTTCGCCTGGAACATTTAGTGGGTCGTTGCTCGCAATTTTTACCTCAACGTGTCGAACAGGCATGCCGCACGAACCTGCGGCAAACTGACTTTGGTCGGTAAAGGTTAATACTGGTGCGGTTTCGGTGGTGCCATACACCACCGTGATGGGGAAACCAATATCTGTAAGAAAGTCTTCTATCTCCTTATTAAGACTAGCACCGCCCACAATCACTTCGTAAACGTTTCCTCCGAAGAGGTCGCGAACCATCTGGCAAAGGCTGCTTTTCACCTTCTTACCTATCACCGGCATGCTAGTCAGCAACTTAATGCGGTTGTTTTGCACCTGCGGAAATATCTTCTTACGTATAATCTTGTCTACCATCAGCGGCACTGCCGAAACGATAGCGGGCTTTACTTCGGCCATAGCTTCAACGATGAGCGAGGGCGAAGGTTGACGGGTAAGGAAGTGGTTGTGCGCTCCAACGCAGAAAGCCAATAAAAACTCGAACATCTGCCCATACATGTGCGCCATAGGCAATATGCTCAATATGTTGCTACCTGCTGGCACGTGCGGTGCCAACTCGTGCATCACGAAGTCGAGATTACCCCACAACGCCCTATATGGCAACATCACACCCTTAGAAAAACCCGTTGTTCCACTGGTGTAATTGATGATGGCCAGCTCTTCGGCGTGGTCACAATGGTAAGCCACATGCTCCTTACGGAAGAACTTGGGATATTTGTTACCGAACAATTCATTAAGATGTTCGCGCGCAAACGACAGCTTTTCCGACTTGCACTGGCGCAACGAGAAATCGGGAAGGTAAACAATGGCCTCGATGTTAGGCGTCGGTTCCATCGTTAGGTATGGCGCAACAACATCGCCCACAAAGAGCAACTTCGACTCCGAGTGGTTAACAATGTTGTAAATCTGTTCGGGCGTAAACTCGCTTTGCACAGGAACAACTACCGCGCCGTAAGTGATAATGGCTAGATAAGCCACTGCCCAATGCGCACTATTTCGTCCGCAAAGTGCAATCTTGTCGCCTTTCACGATGCCGCCACTTTCGAACAGTATGTGTAACTTCTCTATTTTGCGTGCCACATCGTGGTATTGTAGCGTTTTCCCTTTATAGTCGGTAAGGGCATTAAGGTCCCAATGGTCCTTGATGCTCTTCTCGATATAGGCATTAAAGCTGGGTATTTGTTTCATTGCACATATTTCTTAATCTTGTGCAAAGATACAACGTTGTTTGCACATTCCCAAAACTTATGTGCAATTTGTGGTTTAATCTAGTAAATTCTTCTGCCGCAACTCGTTTGATCTGTGTTTTCTGTTTCGATGGAAACAGCAGCGCAAACATCATTTTAGCATCTGGCTAAGCCTACTTCCTTTCGTTCAGCAGTGCAATAAGCTCTTCACGCCTTTCGCAACTGAACACATGTACGCGGTTAGGCGTATGCACCACCACCATTTGGTCGCCGTTTTTTACGTATGCCCGATACCTTCCCAAGCTGCGATTATAAAACAAACCATAATGGCCAAAGAAGAAAGAGATGCCCCAAAGGCGCAAGTCCAGTCCTATTTCGTCTTTGGTCTCCACCTTGGTGATGACGTTTAGCGGTATTCGCACCTTACCTATCTGTCGATGAATAACAAGTGCAGCATTATCTATCGTTACTTTGCGTATCTGTATACAAAAGGCATAGAGCACCACAAAGACACAAGCGGCGAAGATAAGCAGATAGGTGAAGAAACGGCCCGAACCGAAATCGCTACGAACCATTCCGCCCATGCAGGCCATAAAGGCACCGTGCATAAGCACCATACCTATAATGGTGGTTACAAGTATGAACTTTGAGTAGGGCGAACGAAATGTCAATGTATTCATTTTTATTATCCGTTTTGTTTTATTTGGGTGTACAGGGTGGGCAGTTTAAATCTCGCTTAGTTCTAACCAGCGCATGCTCTTCTCGTCCAATTCATCTTTCAGCACGGGCAAGCGTTTGCTTTTCTCCGTTATTTCGACCACCGACAACGTGCCGCTAGAAAGTTGCGCCTCTATTTCGGCTTGCTCGGATTCAAGCGCGGCAATGTCTTTTCCCAACTGTTCGAACTCCGTTTTCTCCTTATAAGTTAGCTTGCGCTTGGTTTCGTTGCGATAGGCAGGTTTCTCTTTCTTCTCAACAGGCGCAGCCTTACTTTCTGCTTGCGATGACAATTGACTCCATTGGCGATACTGGGTATAGTTGCCAGGGAAGTCTTGTACCTCTCCCCCACCCTTAAACACCAAGAGATGGTCTACCACCTTATCCATAAAATAGCGGTCGTGGCTCACAATGATAACACAACCGGGGAAGTCTTGCAAATATTCTTCAAGCACTTGCAGCGTCTTAATGTCCAAGTCGTTTGTGGGTTCGTCTAGTACAAGGAAGTTGGGATTGCGCATCAACACCGTACAAAGGTACAATTTTCGTTTCTCGCCACCACTCAACTTATATACATAGTTATACTGTTCTTCGGGCGAAAACATAAAATGCTGCAAGAATTGAGATGCCGAAAGGTGTCGGCCACTGCCCAAATCAATATATTCGGCAATATCGGTAACAACGTCTATCACCTTTTTTTGTTCGTCAAACTTCAAGCCTTCTTGCGAGAAATAGCCAAAGCGAACGGTTTCGCCAATGTCGAAACGTCCGCCATCGGGTTGCACCTCGCCAAGCAACATCTTGATGAACGTAGACTTTCCCGTACCGTTATTACCCACAATACCCATCTTCTCGAAACGCGCGAAGTTGTAGTAAAAGTCGTGAAGGATAACTTTTTCGGGCGACCATGCTTTGGAAACATACTGGCATTCGAATATTTTAGAGCCAATATAAACATTGCTGCTTTTAAGGCGCACTTGCCTTTCTTCAATACGTTGCTTGGCCTTTGCCTCCAATTCGTAAAACGCATCTTCGCGATACTTTGCCTTATGGCCGCGCGCCTGTGGCTGTCGGCGCATCCAATCTAGTTCGCGCCGATACAAGTTGTTGGCATGTTGCACCTCGGCACGCGCATTGTCTAGTCGTGCTTGCCGCTTTTCCAAGTAATAGCCATAGTTCCCCTGATAGGTGTAGATGGTGTTATTGTCTAGTTCTACAATCAAGTTGCACACGCGGTCCAAAAAATATCGGTCGTGTGTAACCATGAGCAAGGTTTTGTTACCTCGCGAAAGAAATCCCTCCAACCATTCAATCATCTCCAAATCAAGGTGGTTGGTGGGTTCGTCTAGTATCAGGAAGTCGGGTTCGGTAATAAGCGTGTTTGCCAAAGCCACGCGCTTTTGCTGTCCGCCACTAAGCTCTCCCATCGGCTGGTTCAAGTCGGCAATTTTCAGTTGCGTAAGTATCTGCTTGGCTTTAAGCACTTTTTCCTCGTCGCCATGGTGGTTAAAACAGGCGTCAAGCACGGTTTCATTAGGGTCGAACGTGGGCGATTGCACCAAGCAAGCCACGCGTAAGCCGTTGCGATAGATAACCTCGCCACCGTCTTTACCCTCTTCGCCCATCAGTATAGACAGCAGCGTAGACTTCCCTGTCCCGTTTTGGGCAATCAGTCCTACGCGTTGTCCCTCGGCAATAGCGAACGAAATGTTTTCAAACAGCACCTTTGCACCAAATCTCTTGGTGAGGTTCTGCACGTCTAGCACAGGTTTCGGGTTTGCCATAAGTTTTATTGGGCCTCTATTTTCTTGTTTATTTCATCGATGTAGTTAAGCAGTTCTTCGCGTCCGATGCGCTTTTCCGAGCTGGTTATGAAGTAAGGCGGCAGTTCTTCCCACGAGTCTTCCAGCTGTTTCATCCACTTCTCGGCATTCTGTTTGGCCTTTACCAAACCCAGCTTGTCGGCCTTGGTAAACACGATGGTAAAGGGAACGCCACTCTCGCCAAGCCAATCAATGAACTCGCGATCTATCTTTTGCTGTTCGTGTCTGATGTCGATTAGCACAAAGAGGTTTACCAACTGCTCGCGTTGAAGGATGTAGCTAGAAATCATTTGTTGCAGTTTCTGCTGCACGGTTTTAGATCTCTTGGCAAATCCATAGCCAGGAAGGTCCACCAGATACCACGAATCGTTGATGATAAAATGGTTGATAAGTAGCGTTTTGCCAGGCGTGGCCGACGTTTTGGCCAAGCCCTTGTGGTTGCAAAGCATGTTTATGAGGCTCGACTTGCCCACGTTTGAACGGCCAATAAAGGCATACTCTATCTTGTTGTCTGTGGGACAAAGCCCTATCGAGGGGGCTGAAAGGGTGAAAGCCGACTTCTTGATGTCCATAAGTTCCGTAATTTTGTACCTTATATATATATAGGGTGATGATAGTTTGTGGGGCGTTACCCCATGCAAACAGCAAAAGGACGTATCCCATACATCTATAAATGGCATTGTATCAGCACGCGACGCCAGCCTTAACAACTGCCATATTCATTGCAAAGTTAGTGAAAACAATTGGTTTTCTTGCTTTTCGGGCAAGAAAACATAGTGCAGATAGGTATCAAATGGCTATCGAATGGCACTTCAATATAGACCCATCTATAACTAACGATAGATAAAAACTATATGATATACATTGGGGAATTAAGAATAAAAGCCTAACTTTGGAGAAATAAATCATGCAGATATGACCGTACAATATATCATCATCGCCGCCATTATAGCCATCGCCTTTGGCTATGCGGCTTATAAAATATACGAAACTGTTAGCAATGCAAACAGTCCTTGTGGGGGCTGTAAGGGCTGTTCTATGGGTGAACAGCAGCCCGAAAACGACCTGCCAGACAAGAAAAAACCTACTTGCGACCACAAAATGTAGAAAACATTTGGTGTTCCGAATAATTATCTATACCTTTGCATCGCATTTAACAAAAGGGTACCTTGGCCGATCGGTTAGGTAACGGTCTGCAAAACCGTGTAGGGCAGTTCGACTCTGCCAGGTACCTCAACAAAATGGGAAAGTTCTTCATTGAACTTTCCCGTTTTATTTTGATTTTAATTTACCCGATTGGCATTATTAAGGCTCAGCGGAAGATTATTAACGAAGTAATGCTTTGTTGAGCCATTTATAGCAGGTTGTAAGATTAGTGATATTGGCTCAACAATCAAACAAAATCTGCACAGGACAAAATGTCCGATTTGGTTTAAAACACAAGTCAAAATAAATTTCCAAAGGAAACCTTAAACCGGAATCGGTTATTACGTATTTTCAAAAGCAAAGTTCTAGGAAGTTCTTCCTTTATTATTTGAAATACGACCGGCGAGCTAACTCTTTGCGCGTGTTCAGCGTTTTCTTCAGCAAAATGAAAACGATTTATATAATTACCGATTTGGGTTACACATCAATTTGTCTTGGCTTTTAGTATTTTGGCCTATGAGTCTAGAATCATCGCAACAAAAACAGGTCTTGCACGCCTTTTAAGTAACGTACAAAACCTGTTCGGTACCGTTTAAAGTGACACTAGGGGCACTTTAAGTATCAAGCTTAGTCTAACCACTTCACGTAAGCGAAGTCTTGGCGATGTGGCAGAAGGTCGTTCTTGGGGTACATCCTCACACAACTTCTGTACGTACCAGCGTTAGAAGGCTCTATTTCGGCCTCGAAGGTGAAGAGGTTGCCCTCGCGTTTAACCATCTTAAACTGATGTGTGCTATACACTTCACGTTCTGAGTCGCTTTGTTCGTTGTTCAGCGAAACCAGCTCCAAACCTACGGCATCGTCCAAGCCTTGTTCATCGATAACGTAGGTTATCTTGTATTTCATACCCGTTTCGCCACCGTTCTCCAAGAATGAAGTTTCTTTGGAAACCACGTGGATGCCATCCCAGCGTTCGGCAACGGCCTCTTTCCACAGCGAAATCTTCTTGGCCAATTCGTTGTTGTTGGCCAACAGTTCGGCAGAACGCTTTGCCTGACGGTTGTAGAACTTGTCGAAGTAGTCGTCCAATTGACGTTTCATCGTATAGTGAGGTGCGATAGTGGCAATCGAATTCTTGATAACATGAATCCACTTCTCGCTATAACCTTTCTTGTTCTTCTTATAGTACATCGGGATAATCTCGTTTTCGAGCAATCCGTAGATGGTAGCTGCGTCGAGTTTATCTTGATACTCTTGGTTTTGATAGGTGCGTTTCTCGTCCAAAGCCCATCCTGCGCCTTCGCGGTAGCCTTCAACCCACCATCCGTCGAGTACAGAGAGGTTTACTACACCGTTTAGTTCGGCCTTCTCGCCCGAAGTTCCCGATGCCTCCAAGGGACGTGTGGGCGTGTTCATCCAAATGTCTACACCCGACACCAAGCGACGAGCCAACTGCATGTCGTAGTCTTCCAAGAAGATAATCTTGCCCAAGAACTCTGGACGTTGGCTTATCTCGAAAATACGCTTAATAAGACCTTGGCCTGCGCCGTCGGCGGGGTGAGCCTTACCAGAGAAGAAGAAGAGTACGGGATGTTCGGGGTCGTTAACAATCTTAGACAAGCGTTCAATGTCGGTAAAGAGCAAGTGTGCGCGCTTGTAAGTGGCAAAACGACGGCAGAAACCAATCATCAATGCGTTGGGGTTGATGCGTTCGAGCAGCGAAACAACACGTGAAGGGTCGCCTTGGTTTTTGAGCCACGTCTCGGTAAACATCTCGCGGATAAAACGAACAAGCTTGTTTTTCAACGCCATGCGCGTGTTCCAAATCTCCTCGTCGTCTACATTATAGATGGCATGCCAAATCTTTTCGTTGCTTTGGTCGGACATGAACGAAGGATCGAAGTACTTATCGTAAAGCTTACGCCATTCGGTAGCGGTCCAAGTGGGCAGGTGCACGCCATTGGTTACATAGCCCACGTGGTTTTCTTCGGGGTAATAGCCTTTCCAAATGGGGGCAAACATCTTTTGGCTAACCCATCCGTGCAGGCGACTAACGCCGTTAACCTCTTGGCAAGTGTTGCAAGCGAACACCGACATACAGAAACGTTCGTCGTGGTTGTTGGGGTTTTCGCGGCCCATACCGATAAACTCGTCCCACGAAATACCCAGACGTGAGGGATAGCCACCCATGTATTTGCCGAACAAATTCTCATCGAAATAGTCGTGTCCTGCAGGTACGGGCGTGTGAACGGTGTAGAGCGAAGAGGCGCGAACAAGCTCCATTGCCTCGTTGAAAGGCATTCCGCCATCAACGTAATCGCACAAACGTTGCAGGTTGCAGAGCGCGGCATGACCTTCGTTGCAGTGATAAATCTGCTTTTTGATACCCAGTTTCTTCAACGTTAAGATACCACCCATACCCAAAAGAATTTCTTGTTTCAGGCGGTTTTCGTTGTCGCCGCCATATAGGGCATGCGTAATGGGGCGGTCGTATTCAGAGTTCAGCTCGTTATCCGTGTCTAGCAGGTATAGGCTAATGCGCCCAACGTTCATGCGCCACACGTAAGCGTGAACCATGTAGTTCCTATAAGGAACGTCTACAACCACGGGATTGCCGTTCTCGTCTAGCTGTCTAACCAGCGGAAGTGAGTTAAAGTTCTGTGCGTCGTAGTTGGCAATCTGCTGTCCGTCCATGCTTAACGACTGCTTGAAGTAGCCATATCTGTACAAGAAACCAACGGCGCACATGTCTACGTTGCTGTCTGATGCCTCTTTAAGGTAGTCGCCGGCGAGCATACCCAAGCCACCCGAATAGATTTTAACCACTTGGTTGATGCCGTATTCCATGCTGAAATAAGCCACCGATGGGCGTTTGCTGTCGGGTTTTACATCCATATACTTGCGGAACATGGCGTACACGTCCTTCACTTTCTTCATCAGGGCCTTGTCCTTCACGATTTCTTCCTTACGGTCGTAGCTCAATCGTTCGAGCAACATCACGGGGTTGTGTCCCACTTTTTCGTAAAGCGTTTCGTCGAGGCTCTTCCACATGTTGCGTGCCTCATAGTTCCAAGCCCACCACATGTTGTGTGCAAGCTCGTCCAGACATTTCAGTTCTTCCGGCAGTCGCGACTTAATGGAAAGCTCTTTCCATACCGGATCATTTGAATAATCGGCTTTAATCTTCATAATTTCAGTTCAATTATTGAATAATGTTGTTTCTTCTTATTATTTTGTTCGTTCTTCCGCTTTTCTCAACGCCATGTCGTAAGCGTCTTCGTAATAGGCGATGAACTTTTTCCAAAGGGCTTTCTTCGAAAGGTTTCTTGCCTTTTCCCTTGCTTTCGCTACCTGTGTCTTGGTCAACAAGGCATAGTTTGCAACCGCATCCCTTATCTCATCGGCCACTTCGTGGTAGTTATAATCGGTGCGATGCACAACCTTTACGCCGTTTTCAAGGCTGTTTTCTGCCTTTTCGTCGGCCAAAACATGTTGTGCCCAGATGCCAAACCCAGCCAAATCGGTAGTAATGCAAGGTATGGAGAAAGCCACAGCTTCGAGAGGCGTGTAACCCCAAGGCTCGTAATACGAGGGGTAAACGCAGAGATCGTTACCAAGGATGAGGTCGTAATAAGGCATATTGAAGATACCATCGTTGCCGTTGAGGTAGCAAGGAACGAAAATTATCTTTACCTTATCCTGCTTGTTGTTCGCAAAATCCAACGAACGCATCATCGACAAGGCCTTGTCTTGGTCCATGTTATGTAACCAATGGGTGAGCATGGGCCAATGTAGGGGTGTGTCGAAAGTGGTATTGGCTTTTGCTTTCAAGCGTTCGGCGAGGTCTTCGCGTGCGTTTCCCACCCAAGCGGGCACATCTATAAAGGCCACAACCTTCTTGTTTAGCCGTTCGTCGAAACGCAAACGGTTCATGGCATCAATAAAAACGTCGATGCCTTTGTTTCTAAATTCGTATCGTCCACTAGTAGAAACGATGAGTGTATCGTCGCCGAAGGTGTCGCCCGTAAGACAATTAGCCACGTGTAACAATTCAGCACGTGCCCGTTTTCGCTTGGTTGTGAAGGCATTAGACTTCGGAACAAAGTCGTCTTCAAACCCATTTGGCAGCACCACATCTACCTCTTTGTCCAGTAGTTCGCGGCATTCGTTGGCCGTGATGTCGCTAACGGTGGTGAAACAGTCAACGTTCCATGCCGTTTGTTTCTCTATCGAATGCTTGCTTTGCATGTTTAATTCGTCGGCCATTTGGTCTCCGTTGTAGGCAAACAGATATTCGTAGAGGGGCTTGTTGTTGCCGGCAATACTTCGTCCGATGCTTGTTGCATGGGTTGTAAATATGGTTGCAACCGCTGGAAGGTGCTTTCTTACGTACAACAGGCCCAATCCGGCCATCCATTCGTTACCATGATACACCACTTTTTCGTTATTTTCCACTTGGTAACGGCAGAAACTCTCTACCACTTTGGCCGCAGCATACGAGAACATCGACGCCTCGTCGTAATCTCCATAGCCGTGCAAACTGTCCACTTGGAAGTCTTCCCACAGCTCCGTATATATTTTATCTTTCTCCGAAAAGAAGGGTTGAAAATCTACCAACACAGCAACAGGCGAGCCAGGAACATCCCAACGGCCCACCTTAACGTTCAAGCCATCCGTCCGAGCTTGCTTTACCCAATCGGCATAAAGGCTATTCACTTCCTGAAAACCTGTGTTCTCTCCATTCAAGAGCGGCCCTACGAAGATTATCCTGTCGGGCATTGCCGTCTGTAAAGTCCGTGCCCGTGTAGAAAGAACCGTGTAAATCCCGCCAACCTTGTTACATACTTCCCAACTTGATTCTAGAATATAGTCGGGGAATAGCTTTTTTCTATTCATTTATATATATAAAATATTATTGCAAAGATAGCATAAATTTTAGACAACGCCCAAGTTATAGTTCATTAATTTGCTAAAAGTTGGTATATACTTGATTTAGATTGGGTGGGCAAATGCACGTTAGGGCTTGTGTTAGAAAGCCCACAACTGGGATGTATTCGGCCTCCCTTATGTTCAAAATGCGCATATAACAAGGTGCTATAACCTGCCGACACAAGCCACACTCCTTACAACTGATTGCACAAGTCGGTGAAACTGGCTTGAAGATAGTTGGGGATAATCACCTTAGTATATTGATTTATCACCCCAACGGGGTTTGAAGTGGCCAGTCCCACAAGCGGCATACCAGCCGACTTAACAGATTTAAAGCCACTAGTACTATCTTCGAAAGCCACACACTCGGTGGGCCTCACCCCGAAATAGCTTGCTCCAAGCAGATAGCAATAGGGGTCGGGCTTGCTTTTGGCAAAGTCTTCGGCCGTGAAAACGTGGTCGAAAAGTGCCTTAAAGTTGGGATGTTGGTCATAAACCTGCTGCATTTTTTCTTTGTTGCTGCTTGTAACAACGGCCGTATTAACTTTAAGCTGATGCAATTGGGCAATGAAATCCTCAAAACCAAGTACATACTCAAACTGCATATTGCGCTCGAATGTGTTAAGTTCTGCCGTTATTTTATTCTGCAAATCGGGTTTGTCAGCAAAGTAACGCTCGTAAATCCATGTCAACGTTTGTCCTTTAATGCTGGTGGCCAATTGGGGTTCGTTGGGATAATGGCGTGCGAACACGGTGCTCCAAAACGCTGTATACTGTGGTTCTGTGTCGAAAACAACACCATCCAAATCAAAAAGAGCTGCTTTTTTGTAACTCATATTCTCTATGTTTTAAAGGAAAATCCATCATATCATCCTACACGTGGCCTGGTGCGATGTCATTGCAAACAAAGCCATAAAGCCTGCCCTACCCTTTCTTTACTTGCGAACATACATGCCGGCATTTAGGTTTGCGATAAATTTTTCGCCCTCTTCAAACCCCTCTTCGTAAAGCTTTTCCAGCTTGTTCGTGTCTTTTTCAATTCTGCCCACATCCATAGGGCGTTGCGGACGAATACAAACTATTCGCCCTTCGCGCTCCAAATCTTCGGCCAATTGCAGCTGTGCGTTGTACACTTCAAGCCTTCTGCTTAGTGCAACCCTCAGTCGCGGATACTTCTTATATATAAAATTAGGTATCTTATGGTCTTTTCCCGTAGCCCTAAACCCATAGTTGCGTGTCATCACCACCACGTTAAAGTCGTGTCCTGTGTCGATAGCTCGTTGCACGGGTATGCTGTCTACGATGCCGCCGTCAAGCATGGGAATGCCGTCTACCTCTACAATTTTACAAACAAAAGGTAAACTGCTCGATGCCCTAACCACATCAAGCGCGCGTTGCTTGTCGTTTTTCTCCGTCAGGTACATTGCACCGCCTGTCAAGCAGTTGGTAGTAACCATTTCGAATGTTGTTCGATTGCTGAAATAAGCATCGTAATCGAAAGGCAATAGCTCATTGGGAAACTTGTCGTACAGCAAGTCTTGGTCGAATATACAACCTTGCGTAACCAAGTGGCGTAATCCCAAATAATCGTAACGGGCCAGAAAGTCGATATTTGAAAGTCTTGCCCTTCTTGGTTGCCAGCTCATATACGACATGCCGTTGCAGGCTCCGGCGGACACTGCAACAACATAATTAAATCGCAAGCCATGTTTCATAAAAGCGTCTAAAACACCGCTGGTAAACACCCCGCGCATGCCTCCGCCTTCAAGGACTAAGCCCGTATTTGCCCCTATTTGCATAAAACACTTTAAATTTTAGGGGCAAAGTTAATAAAACATGCTCATTTTTTCATATCTTTGCGTACAAATGTTTTAAAACTAATTATCATGTTCAGCAAGGAAACTTACATCCGTAGGCGTACCGAACTTAAAAAGTTGGTACAAAGTGGTGTGATTGTCATTTTTGGCAACAACGAATCACCATGCAATTTTCCCAACAATGGATACTATCCATTCCGTCAAGACTCGTCGTTCCTCTACTATTTCGGCGTACAACGCGATGGACTTGTTGGAGTAATCGACATTGACAACAACGCCGACACACTCATTGGCGACGACATCGACATTGACGACATCGTGTGGTATGGGTCGGTTGACAGTGTAAAAGACTTGGCCGCGCAGGTGGGCGTAGAGCATTCGGCCCCTATGAAACACCTCAAAACCGTTTGCCACGATGCCATTAAGCAAAAACGGAAGATACATTTCTTGCCTCCCTATCGGCACGACATCAAGTTGCAGATATTCGATCTCCTAGGCATTCACCCCAACCAACAAAAGGATGCTGCCTCTATGCAACTTATCAACGCCGTGGTGAAAATGCGTTCGGTAAAAGAAGACCAAGAGATTGAAGAACTAGAAAGGGCCTCTGAGATTGGTTACCTGATGCACACCACAGCCATGAAACTGATAAAGCCTGGCGTAACAGAAAAATATGTGGCAGGACAAGTCAGCGGAATTGCCGGCTCGTACGGTGCAATGGTAAGTTTCCCGACAATCTTTTCGCAACACGGAGAAATTATGCACGGCAATCCTTCGATGGCCGTCCTAGAAGAAGGCAGGCTGGCCTTGTGCGATTGTGGTGCCGAAACGATTAACAACTATTGTTCGGACAACACGCGCACAATGCCCGTCAGCGGCAAGTTTACACAACGCCAATTGGAGATATACAGCATCGTTGAAGCCTGTCACGACCATGCCCTCGAGCTTTCTAAACCCGGCGTAAAGTATTACGATGTGCACATGGGTGTTTGCCGCATGATGACCGAACGCCTGAAAGAGCTGGGACTAATGAAGGGCGACACCGACGAGGCGTTGGCAGCTGGCGCACATGCCATGTTCCTGCCCCACGGACTTGGACACATGATGGGCATGGATGTGCACGACATGGAGGCCTTAGACCAAAAATATGTTGGCTACGACGAAGAAATACAGCCTTCTACCCAATTCGGCACCTCGGCCCTGCGCATGGCACGCCGCCTGGAAAAAGGATTCGTGGTTACGGATGAACCAGGAATATACTTCATTCCCGACCTTATCGACGATTGGCGAGCCAAAGGACACTGCAAAGACTTCCTTAACTTCGACCTCATCGAAACTTACAAAGACTTCGGCGGCATCAGATTGGAAGACGATGTGCTGATAACCGACAATGGTTGCCGCATGCTTGGCAAGCAAATCATACCCTACCACCCCAAAGACGTGGAAGAGTATATGGCCAAACACCGCGTGTAAGAACTACGCAAATGCCAGCAACGCCGGCACACACCTAAAAGGATGCCCACACGGGGGTGCGCCCTTGTGTGCGGCATCTCTTTATAAGGGCAGGCCAATGTCTTCGCTTATGCAACACAACTTTAAGCATACAAACAGCAAATAGTGGCAGCTCCGAACAAACATGGCCGCATTTATAATGCCCACAACATAACAAACAAACCTACCGCAAAAGCGGTTAAGAACATGGTTTCAATTAACAATTTAAATATTTAAAAACAAGCAGAACAATGAAAAAAGTATTCTTCGCTGTACTTGTTGCGCTCACTGCGACAGGTTTGAACGCTAAGACTCCTAAGACAAAAACCACCCCTACTAGGAGCAAACCCGTGTTTACGGTGGTAAAGGAGAACAAAATTACCAGTATCAAAGACCAAAACCGCAGTGGAACGTGCTGGGACTACGCCACGATGAGTTTCATCGAGAGCGAAATCCTACGCAAGTCGGGTAAGACCTACAACCTCAGCGAAATGTTTATCGCGAGCAAAAACTACATGGATCGTGCTGTTAAGTCCGTTAGAATGCACGGCGACGTGTCCTTCGCACAAGGCGGCAGCTTTGACGACCCCATCCACGTTATCAGGCAACACGGTATCGTTCCCGAAGAAGCAATGGCTTTGCCTGGCACAATGACGGGCGACTCGTTGGCCAACTTCGGCGAGTTTTTTAGTGTGATGTCGCCTTATGTGTCTGCCGTTGCTACAAGCAAGGCCAAGAAACTTTCTCCTGCATGGAAAAAAGGTTTGCAAGGCATTCTCGATGCGTACCTAGGCAAATGCCCTGAAAACTTCACTTACGAAGGAAAGAGCTACACGCCGCAATCGTTCGCAGAGAGTCTAGGCCTTGATTGGGACGATTATATCACCTTCACCAGCTACACCCACCATCCTTGGTACTCCAAATTTGCCGTAGAGGTGCAAGACAACTGGCGTTGGGCACAAAGCTACAACGTACCTATCGAAGACCTTACCCGCATTATCGACAATGCCATCATGAACGGCTACACCATTGGTTGGGGTGGCGACGTTACCGAAGATGGTTTCACTCGCAAAGGTTTGGGTATTGCTATCGATGCCAAGAAGGTGCGTTCGATGGCTGGAACAGATGCCGACCGCTGGTTTAAGCTTTCGCAAGACGAGAAGAAACACCGCTACGACTCGCTTGGCGTGAACGTTCCCGAACTTGTTCCCACACAAGCACTTCGCCAAGAGGCTTACGACAACTGGGAAACAACCGACGACCACGGCATGCACATCTTTGGCATTGCTAAGGACCAAAACGGAAAAGAATACTATATGGTGAAGAACTCGTGGGGTAAGTATGGCGACTATAAGGGCGTTTGGTACATGACCAAGGCTTACGTTGCCCTCAAAACGATGGACTTCATGGTAAATAAGAACGCCGTTCCTGCCGACTTGTTGCAGAAGATTGGCTTGTCGAAGTAATTCGAGTATAAAGGTACATTTACCTTTCCAAGTAAACAATCGTCTAGGCTGGGCTTGAAACATTTTCTTCTTGCCCGTCCTAGACGATTCTTTTTGTGCGCCAACAGATGGCGCATGCAGCATGGAGAACCGCATAAAGAAACAAACAGCAAATATCTCATCTGTTTTTTA
The DNA here is from genome assembly GCF_001814145.1 of Prevotella sp. HMSC073D09. Lineage (NCBI taxonomy): Bacteria > Pseudomonadati > Bacteroidota > Bacteroidia > Bacteroidales > Prevotellaceae > Prevotella > Prevotella sp. HMSC073D09. The sequence continues at coordinate 66,426 of NZ_KV815051.1, forward strand.
GGCAGACTATCTCCCCTATCGGTTCATTACACAGAGCGAAACCGACTTGACTTTTAACATTTCTATAAATCGAGAGGAGTTTGTTGTCTTTGTGATGCCAACATAAGATAAACACTCCTCCCAGATACAAAGTGCAGAACAAATCAATTCACGGGCTTATAAACTCGCGAAAGCCCAACAACTTCCGAATACAACAACTCATCAAATTACAAACTCATCAACTCAAAAACTCATCAGCTCATCAACTCAAAAACTTATCAACTCACCAACTTATAAACTCACACACTCATCAACTTACAAAGTCATCAACTCAAAAACTCACCAACCCAAAACTAATCAACTCAAAAACTTAAATTATTACTTTTTATTTTACAATTCCACTCTGTTTTTCACTCCGTTCTAGCGAAGATATAGGCTATAAAGTGGGCAAATTACTACTATTTCTAGCCTTTCACGTCTTTCGATTTGTCTACTTTTAAGAATACTACCTGTGTTTTGCACCATTTTGCCTTTCTAGATTGGTCGTTGACTCATAATTTTTCATGCCCAAATACCCACTTTTAGCACCTAAAACCCCACTTTTTAACGGTTATTTTGCCCTTTTGAACCATGTTTTTGATGGTTCGAAGAGGTTTTGTCCATACCATTGCAGTGCATTTTTATGCACACCGTTACACATTTAGCAGCATTTTAGCTTGCGTTTTGCACCATTTTGCACGGCGTTTAGCACCATTTTACCTTGCATTTAGCACCAAAACGCATTCCATTTAGCACCAAAACGCACTCCATTTAGCGGCAAAACGCACTCTATTTTGCAGCAAATAGCCCCGAAAATGGTGCAAATGACGGTTCTTTGAAATAAATATTCATTTTGCCTGCATACACACACTAACCCTTTTTGCATCAAAACCAACCTTCGCGAGAATCGATTTTTTGCAAGATAGGCGGTTGGTGGACGAAAATGGCACTCATAATGTTAAATTTCTTACCAAAAACTAGACAAAAACAATTGCGCTGCGTACACGCGCGTGCTCAACGACACCTAATGCACGTGCGCTTACAACCGCCAGCGCGTGGGGTTGCAGGGCATGCAGCCCACGGCCAACGGAGGCAGCATCATGGAAACGCAGAAGTAATCTGCCATCGGCAGTCGGTTTTCTGGCTTGTAGGGAACGCATTGAATGACTTCCGCCTGGTCGTTTTTTGAGGCATAACCACATTTAGCCACAGACAAATGCAACAAAATTTCAGATATTTCATACCTTTATCCAGCACCTCGTACTTGAAAGGGAGTGTTTATCTTGGTTTTGAACCACAAAGAAAAGATAATAAACTCCTCTCAATTTATAGGAATAACCCGTTGGCGGAATAAAATCAAATCAATA